>JACZTA010000208.1 GCA_022573915.1 Bacteroidota bacterium
CCTACGGCACCGTTGTGTGGAAACGGGTAATAAAGTGTCGGGTCAATTTCTTCCGCCTGGCAGTCGGCAAACATTATACCGGCAGGGTTTAACACGTTAGTCATCATATAATCGATATAGGCATCTGATGTGGCCTTGCCAATATCATTACCCGGATTATCAGTCAGAGGATCAAACCCGTCCAGGTAGGGTATAATTATCCTGAATAAGGTAAAATTAATATTTTCGTATACATCATCTTTTTTATCTTCCAGCTCTATGCCTGCGCTCACATATGATTCCAATTCTGAATAGTCAAAACCAACTCTTTTATCAGGTGTCCTAAAACCACTGAAATGCGTTAACAAATCCTCATAGGAAATAGTTTTAATGTTTGATCCAAGTGACCAGTCACTGGGCAATTGATGGTATATTTTAGCGGTAATAGAGAGAGAATTTTTTTCAAGTAGTTGGAGTACACCAATGGCCGTAATGGTTTTACTTACACTTGCAACCGTGACGCGCTTGGTGGGTGCAAATTTTAGCTCCGGAAGGTCTGCGGATGTCCTGCTGAAACCTCCGCTTCTGACACCTTGAAGGTCGCCTTCGGCAAATACAGCAAATGCATATCCAACACATTTATTTGCTACCTCGTCTTCCAGGTTAGCAATAAAAAGATCTATACTAAAACAATCATCCCCATTACATAATTCGTCAATCTTCTTACATCCTGAGAGTAAAAATGTTGTGATCAGTAAAAACAGCAGTATAACTTTTAACGATTTCTTCATAGTATTTAAATTTAATGAAGCAAAAATAAGGATCCTAAAGTTGGCATCCTTCACCCTTTAGGGTGATTTTCATAATAATTATATTACAAATGAGATTTATATGGGTTTACGTCTATTCAATGATCTTTAACACCCACTCAATGGCCGGCTTCATACACAAACTTCCACCTGCGCCGGGATGCTTTTCTTGCTAAATTTATGTCATTAAATATTTTTAACGATAAATACCTGTTTAGCTCGGCCAGTTTTTGAAAACTGAAGAATTACAATTCGAAGATGATACTACCGGATGAAGTTCTTATGGACAAGATTTACCTGATGGATGGTCAAAAGGTAATGATAGATAGGGATCTTGCAAAATTATATGGAATACAAACGAAGCGTTTGAAGGAACAAGTACGAAGGAATATAGAGCGATTTCCGCAGGATGAACTCACAAAAGAACAACTTAAGGATTGGAGGTCGCAATTTGCGACCTCCAATAGCATTAACATGGGGCTGAGAGCTCGTCCGTTCGTGTTTACGGAACACGGAGTTCTCATGCCTGCCTGCCGGACAGGCGGGCTGTCAAGCGTATTGAAAAGCAAAAGAGCGACCAAAATCAATATTCAGATCATGCGAATATTTATTAAAATGAGGACGCTTTTACTCACGAATAAGGATTTATTATTAAAAATGGAGTTGTTAGAGAAAAAAGTAACCAGCCATGATGAGAAGATGATGCTTCTTTTTATCTACCTGAAAAAATTCATAGGCGACACGAAAAAACCAAGACCACAAATTGGTTTTAAAACGGAATAATATATGCAATTGCTATACTTGAAGATCGTGGGGCAACGCATAAATGGCTAAAACTCAATCCTATATTGAAACACAGGGAAGATCCCCAATTGATATTCTTTATTTATAGTTTCTGTTGCAGGATTATAGTTGTATAGAAGTATATTCTCCGTGTTGAGAATATTCTGGATGTCAAATGTAAAATCATGTGTAACCTTCTTGGCGTTTCTTCTATAGGTTACTTTTAAATCGGTCCTGAAATAGGGTTCGTGCTGCTCTGAAAATGCTTTGCCAATAGTCAATACTTCATTTCTTGCTAATTTTGAAGCAGCCAGATCTATGGGTGTGTATCTCTTGCCACCGGCGTTGGTTAGTTTACCATCAATAGTTATCACATTTGCTTTACCAAGGTTAATCTCCACGCCTGCCAGTGCATTGAATATATAGTTGCCATTAAATATGGTATTTCTCTCAATGTTGTCGCTGCCTTGATATTTTGACTCATAAAGGGAAGAGGTAAGCAAAAAATAATATCCTCTGCTAAAAAACTTCTCTAAAGTAATTTCAAGTCCGTAATTATATGCATTACCTCCATTTTTTAGCGAATCCAACGCAGGTAAACCTCCGAAGTCCGTACCTAAGTTAATTGCTGAAAAAGACGATGTCTTATGACCATGTACCGGTATATCGGAAAGTTGCTGATAATATGTTTCTGCTTTTACCCTGAGATTTTTGCCCATTGAATGATCATACCCCAAAACCAGATGATGACTCTTAGTAAATCCGAGGTCTTCGTTTGTTCTCACAACATTGCCGGAGCTGTCCTCTGTTTCATAAAAATATATCTCCATCATCTGAGTCTGGCTATGAAACCCATATCCCAGACTTATGGTTTGACGTGCAGAAACTGCCCATCTAAATCCAAGCCTTGGCTCAACTGAAGCAGAATTGTTTAAAAAATATTGTTGAAAATGCAGACCGGGTTGAACCGAAAGTTTATTATTAAAGCGGTATCGTCCCTGGATGTAAGCTCGCGCAAAATAGGAGTCACCCTTGAATTTTTTTAAGCTTAAAAATTTATTTTGGGAGTTGTTAAAAACTTCCTCATTAAGGTTTAAGTTTAATCGGTCGAAGATCAATCCCGACCTCATCGTCAATCGTGAATTGAACTTCCTGTTTATCAAATAGGATGCCGTAAACTTATCCTGTGTCGAATTGTCATTATAAATGTTGAATAGCGAATTGTCTGTAGCTGATATGGTGTCTACCCGTACCTTTTTTCTTGAACCTGAAACACCGACAATAATTTTCTGGTACATATTTTCATTGAAAAAATAAAGATAAGAGGCACCGACTACGCCCATATCAGTTCCAAATATCACGTCCTCATTATCCTCAACGCCGAACGAGTTATCACTATCCTCTTTTTCGCTGGCCAATAAGGAGATGTCGCTTATCCCGCCTAGCCCAAAGAAGGTGAGCAATCCCTTCTTTTTTGTTTTGAAATTTAATTTGAAAGAAAGATCCTGGTAACGAGGTATACCCGCCGTTCCGAAGTCTATTCCGATCTTGTCAAAAATGTCCAGGGTTGAATAGCGGTAACTAATCAAGTATGAAGAGCGACTGGATTTCGAGAAAGGTCCTTCCGCCAGGAATTCTGCGCCATTAAATCCAATCTGACCGATAAACTCCCTTTTTTCATTATTACCTGTTCTTAGTCGCAGATCGAATACTCCCGACAGGGCATTTCCATATTCGGCAGGAAATGCTCCTGTGAAAAAATCGGAGTTGGCAAGCAGATTATTGTTTAATATGCTCACCGGTCCCCCGTTAGTTCCCTGAACCACAAAATGGTTTGGGTTTGGAATATCAAGACCTTCAAATCGCCATAAAACACCAATAGGGGAGTTACCTCTTATAATGATATCGTTTCTCTGGTCGTTTGAACCATTCACCCCCGCATAGTTAGCTGCTCTTCTGGCCGGATCATTAAAACTTCCTGCAAATCTCTGTGTCTCTTCAATATTAATAGACCTGGCACTTACTGTACTCATATCATTCAGTGGCCTGTTTTTGTCAATCTTTACAATGACCACGGCTTCTGTTATCGAAACAACATTTTCTTCGATCTCTATATTAAGCACCATTTCTTTGGCCGAGGTTAATATGAGATTCTTCAGCAGGGTAGGTTCGTAACCGGTGTAACTAACTTTCAGACTTATTCGTCCGATGGGTAAGTTTTCCAACCTGAATTCTCCGTCAACATTGGTGGCAGTTCCAATGAATTGGGTACTGTCCAGAAGTACCACGTGCGCACCCGGTAAAGGTGTTTGAGATTGTTTGTCGAGGACGATGCCGCGGATTGTTTGAGTAAGTTCTTGCGAATAGGCTGCTTGCCATGTAACACATATCAACGTGATGCCAATAAACTTCTTGCAGAACCTGGTAATATATCCCTTGTAAATAAAAGTCATGATGTTATTTAAGCGGGTCGTACCCTAAGATTCGGCAAATGCTTTTATGATAAAGCTCTGATACTTTTTTAAATCCGGCTGCTTTTAAATGTATTTCATTATCCCAATCATGCTCATTGGGAAACATACCTGAGAGTTTGATGTGATGAAAATTCTTATGCTTATTATCCAGATCCTTTAGCATCTTGTTGAATTTATCAACAAGAAATTTAATGATCCTTTTCATTTCTGATTTGTCATTAATATATTTTGCTTTAAATGTGGGCAGTATCCAGGGGCCCCTGATATGATGAAAGCTTTTACCCGTGGGGACGCCATAATCATAACCATCCATTATGATATGAATGTCGTTTTTAATGTTCCAAACAGCTTTGCAAAAATCCTCGATTCCCTTCTTCATGAATTTGTTTAACATATATTCAAAGACATCATTTCTTATATGGGGTAACCCTGACTTATGATGGTTGATATAAAAGTCCAGGCTTGCTCCTATGACGTCATTGCCACAGGCACTGAAGAGTACAAATCGTGGATTGTATTTTTTAATCGCATCATGCGTCTTTTTCCAATTGGCAGAGCCTAAGTTCTTATTATCTCTTTTTCGAATTTTCGTGCCGTAGACCATATCTTCCAGCGTATCACCGAAATGCGATTCCTTATATATGGCATAACCCCTATTTCGCAAATGATCTATTATATCTTTCATAAAAGGATAGTCAAACCAGGAATCTCCTTCGGCAACAATTTTAATGTCCCGGGATGTCGATCTATGGCTAAGTTTAACCAGAGAAGATCGGCGTAAAATGTTTTTAGATTGTTTTAAAGTGGCCATCTTATGATTTGAATATTAAATTACTTGACCAACACATGCCCAATAGTTAAACCTATGCTGCTGTAACCAAAATCAATTATCCCTTGTTGAAATTCTAATTTAAATCGCATTTTCTTAATGTGTTTTTCTATGCTGGCACGATAAACCATTGGACGATCACCATTGTTGATATATCCATAGTACCCATCAATAGAAGTTTGAAACAGGATTGTTTCATTTGCCAATTCCAAACCCAGGCCATACAAAAATGCATCGTCCTGGAAGTAGTCTGTAGTGTTGGTTTGCCACGCATAAAATCCTGCCATTCCAATCATTTTTAGTTTCATAGCGTCTTCTTTTTCACTGTTGGTCAGGCTCTTGCCTATCGACATATCGAGGTAGTATCCGGGGGCATCCGTATATCTTGCCGCTCCCTGAAGACCCCCCGTTGGAAATCGATATCCGATCCTTAACATCACATCGGCAAATCTTTCTGTTTCCTGAAATACCTGGATATTGGTGTTAAGATAAAGATCGCCGGTGGCAATGTTCTCGTTATAGTGATAGAAGAAAATATTTCTTTCGGTCTTGACTTCGTGTGACACTTGGAAAAATTCGATAGGAATCATCATAAGGTCAAAGGAAACAACGTCTTCAACAAGATTTAGATTGGCTCGTAAAACTGCGTTCTGGGTATTATCACCTTTACTGAAATGTGCTGCTCCACCGTAAGAGAATGAGTTGGTATTATTCACATGACCGTTAGGCAATCCGGGAACGGGTAGGGCATTGGGGCCCAGCTTAGCGGCCGAGCTGATAATGTAACTGCTCCAATGTGTGATACCGTCCCAGTTGACATTTTTCTTCCACCAAAGATAGTCCTGCGCGCTGCTTTGAAGAGCTAAACCAAATAATAACCCGGCGATTAGAAGTAACCTTATCATGCTTTAGTTTGAGATCTGATCCAGAAAAGGTGCCACTTCGCCAAGAATAATATCTTCACGCTCTCGTAGTTTTCTAAGAAACCATCCTTTATGCCCCGAACCGTACATTACCACAATGCGGAGTCCTTGATTTTGATGATCATCCAGCGCCTTTGCGATATATTCATAATGAGAAGAGTTAATATTATCCCATCCTCCGGAACCGAGTTCCTCATTGAACAATCGATTGTAAGTGCTTGCCCAGACTTCAACTGCTTCATCATATTCATCTGTATGAATCCAATAAGGGTCATCATTACCCCCTGCCCTGATCAGGGAATCGGATTTGGCACTGGCACGCCTGAACTCCAGCCAATCTCCTCTTCTTAACGAATCCGTCCTTATAGCAGTTAATTGTGCCCGCCTTTTATCAGCCATTTCCTTGGTCCAGCCAGCCGTGGCTATGATCTCAAAATCCATCTCTTTTGTTAATGGAAACACGACCTTAACGTACTCGGGAAAGATCGCTACCCGGGGCTCGGTGATCGTATCGTACTCAAGGAATTCTATCATTGCCGCTTCAATGCGATCGGGAGGTATTTCTGCTAAGATCAGGTCAGGCTTAAAGCTTCTCAAGAGATTTTTCAATACCTCAATACTGTATTTCTTACTCCTTACGTGTTTCCCGTGTATGGTGCCTATTACTATTACTTCGTTTTTAGTTTGAGTACTCCGAGAATCCGTATTCTCTTCCTTGCATGCGCAAAGAAGCAGCAGCAGGCACAATGTATAGATTAGTTTTTTCAATATCTGGTTAGGTGTTATTTTTCTTTAGCCATCTCAATAACCGATGCATACAGATCCTTGGTCAAGCCGCATACCAGCAGATACTCCTTCATCAACTTTTCTTCTGCCTTATCGATCCGGCCATCAGCGAGTAAAACTCTTGCGGCCTGCCCAATCAGGATCATGATTCCTTCTGATGTCAATACCTCAG
>JACZTA010000209.1 GCA_022573915.1 Bacteroidota bacterium
TATCACTTTATTAATCAGGGATTCGAACTCATCAAGCATTAAATGGCGATTATCCAATGCGGATGGAAGTCTGAACCCATAATCAACCAGTATCTGTTTTCTTGACCGGTCACCACCGTGCATGCCTCTTATTTGTGGCAGGGTTGCATGGCTTTCATCGACCACCACCAGGAAATCCTCCGGAAAATAATCAAGTAAACAAAAAGGCCTGTCACCGGGATTCCGGAAATCCAGGAACCTCGAATAGTTTTCTATACCCGAGCAATAACCAAGTTCTTTGATCATTTCCATATCGAATGTCACCCGTTCCTTCAGTCTTTTGGCTTCCAGGTGTTTGCCTACGGTTTTAAAGTACTCAACCTGCTCCTCCATTTCAATTCCGATGGACTTCAGAATAATATCAAACTGTTCACGGGGAGCCATGTACAGGTTAGCAGGGAAGACCGCTATGTCATCAAGTTTCTGAATCCTCTTACCCGAATCCGGTTCAAATGACTCCAGGCCTTCTACTTCATCACCTAAAAATGTTATTCGAAAAGCTATTTCGGCATACGAAGGAAAAATCGAAATGGTGTCACCCTGCACCCGGAATGTGCCTCTTTTAAATTCATCATCAGACCTGTTATAAAGCGCGTTAACTAACTTAAACAAGAAAGTATTTCTGCCGACCTCATCACCCACCTTCAATCTCAGAATATTCTTTTTGTATTCCTCCGGGTTGCCAATTCCATAAATACTTGATACCGAAGACATGACAATTATATCACGCCGCCCTGAGAGCAGGGAAGATGTAGTTCTTAATCTGAGTTTTTCTATCTCCTCATTGATGGATGAATCCTTCTCAATATAGAGATCGGTTACCGGCATGTACGCTTCGGGTTGGTAATAATCATAATAAGACACAAAGTATTCAATAGCATTCTCAGGAAAGAACGAGCTAAACTCTCCGTAGAGTTGGGCAACCAGTGTTTTATTATGACTAATTACCAGCGTCGGTACCTGCAGTTGCTGAATCACATTTGCAATCGTATAGGTTTTGCCCGACCCCGTTACTCCAAGAAGTACCTGTGAACGCTCACCTCTCCTGATACCTTCTACCAGCTCGGCAATGGCCTCCGGCTGATCTCCGGTAGGAACAAAATCCGAGATCAGTTTAAATTTCATTGGATCATTGGTATCAGGTTTTAAACCTAACACCAGGGACCGCAAAAGTAAATAATTGGGGTCAGGATTAAAACCCGGCTCAGGCTTTACCTTTAGGTTCACTGCATTATATAGTATCTTTGACGCTCAAAATTATGGAAGCAAAGGATATTGTTGCAGTAACAGGAGAAGCAGGACTATTCACCGTTAAAACCAACGGAACCAAAGGTGTATTTGTTGAATCGCTAAGCGATCAAAGGGTGAAATTCATTCCTGCCATGGATCCGAGAGTATTACCGTTAGAGCATTTCACTGTAATCACAAACGAAGATTCAGTCGAGTTATATGATGTTTTTCATTCAATGGCTGAAAAAGAAACCGAAACCCCTGTAGTCGAACCTAATTCAGCAAATGACGCGCTCAGGACTTACTTTAGCGCTGTCCTTCCCGATTATGATGAAGCACGAGTTTATATAAGCGATATCAAAAAGATCGTTAAATGGTATGCAATTCTAAAAGAGAAGAAACTGTTGCCAAAAAAAGAGAAGAAAAAAGATGAGTGAACATTTAGAAGCAGTGGTTAAAGAAAATAGAAGCTTCGTTGATAGAGATTTTTCTATAAAGACTTGGAAGGACATAGACCCATATTATAAGCGCTTACGTGTTGATAGCTTCACCTCTTTAAGTGAATTCCTAAAATGGTTATTGCAAAAAAGTGAATTGGAATCCGTTCTTCAGGAAGATTTCGCGTGGAGATATATTAAAAACAGCCTGGATACGGCAAACGAGGAGCATAAAAAGAAATATGAATTCTTCGTATCGAAGATTCAACCTAAGTTGGTTGAGGAAGCCAACAAGCTTGATCACATCATCCTGGACAGTTCCTTTATCGACGAATTGGATGAAGAAGCCTATCAAATTTATTTTGCCAAAATAAGAAACCAGGTTAAACTATTTAGAAAAGAAAATATTAAACTAACCACCGAGGAAACGCTTAAGGAACAAGAATACGCATCGGTCATAGGATCTATGAATGTAGAGATAGATGGTGAAGAGATGCCGCTTCCCATAGCGTACACGAAGTTATTGGATCAAAACAGAGATAAAAGGAAAGAGGCATTTGACAAAATCAGCGCCGTACGACTCGAAAAGGCAGAGCAACTTAATGACCTGTTTAATGATCTGATTTCTCTCCGAAACAAAATAGCCGAAAACGCAGGATATGACAACTACCGGGATTATATTTTCGTGAGCCTTAACAGGTTTGACTATGATGTACAGGATTGTATGGATTTTCATAATTCCATAAAAGAAGAGGTTTTACCTTTGCTGGAATCTTTGATGGAGTTCAGAAAATCTACACTAGGCCTGGATAAGTTAAAGCCATGGGATTTAGATGTAGATCTATTTGGTTCCGATCCTTTGCATCCATTTGAAAAGGGTGGGGAGCTGGCAGACAAGAGTATTCAATGTCTTGAAAAAGTAGATCCTTTTTTCGGAGAGTGTGTCACCAAGATGAAAGAATTCGGACGACTTGATCTCGATTCAAGAAAGGGAAAGGCTCCGGGAGGATATAACTATCCCTTACATGAAACCGGTATCCCATTCATATTTATGAATGCTGCAGGAACACATAAGGACGTGATCACGATGTTACACGAAAGTGGCCATGCAGTTCATTCTTTTCTTAACATGGATCTGGAATTAGTTGCATTCAAAAACCTGCCCGCAGAAGTTGCGGAATTGGCATCCATGTCTATGGAGTTGATTTCAATGTCAAACTGGGATGTGTTCTATGATTCTGAAGATGACCTTCGTAAAGCAAAGTTTCAACAGCTTGAAAGGATTATATTCATCCTTCCCTGGGTAGCTATTGTTGACAGATTTCAGCACTGGATATACGAAAATCCTGATCATGATGTGCAGGCCAGGGACGAAAAGTGGCTGGAGATATTAAATGAATGGTCCAGTAAGTTGATTGACTGGAGCGGTTACGAGCAGCTTCAAGCTAGTTTATGGCATAAACAATTACATATCTTCGAACTGCCATTTTATTATATTGAATACGGCATCGCACAGCTAGGGGCGATTGGAATATGGAAACAGTACAAAGAAAATCCCTTGCAATGCGTGGAAAACTATAAGGCTGCTCTTAGTTTGGGCTACACCAAATCAATTCCGAAAGTTTACGAAAGGGCTGGTATCCAGTTTAACTTTTCTAAAGAATACCTGCACGAGTTATTCAGTTTTGTTCAAACTGAACTGGATCAGTTAAAAGGTTGAGAGAGTCTGTTTAAAGCGCAAACATCCTTGATATATTGAATCCTAATCTAAACTCGCCACTTAGCCAGGAAGAGGTGGTATAAGGAAGATATTGGTTTTCAATAATTCCTCTTGAATTCGAGAAGTTCATATGAAAAACATGGCCACCTGTCTCAATTTCAAAACCAATCCCCAAGGGGTTGAAGTAGACGTTCTTATTTGTCTGGCGCAAATCGGAAAGAATATAAAAGTAATCAGCAACAATGGCAGTGCGCTTTGTTAGTTTAATCCGTCCTCCCGCACCCAAGGCTATAAATCCATTTTCATCATCAAACTCTACAAAATTTCGGTGCACATAGGTTGGCAATAACATCAAGGAAAGCCTGTCCGAAAATTTTCTAGCGACAATCACTTGGGTTACATAAGAAAGTCGATGCGCCGGCTTCTCAAAAAATGCAATTGAGGTCGAATCGGTTGACGCTTGCATGATGCTTACAGAAGAGTTCAGTAGAACGGAGAGCGAAACAGGCATTTTATTGGATAAGGTTTGCCTTAGCAAATGAAGCTTCACGAACCCATCTAAATTCTCTTTTACTTTTGAGGCTCCTTTGCTTCTGCCAAATCCTATGTCAATCCTATCTGTCACACCATATTCGAAAGCAATTCTGACATCAGCAACATAATCCAATCCAAAAAAAGAATGTATTCCTCCGGCGGGGCCTAATATATCATCAAACCGATGCGTAATTCTGACATCCAGATTATTTTCTTTAATACTTCTGGTTGTATGAGCCAGAATAAGCCTGGTACTCTTAAAGGTTGAGGTTACCAACTCATCTTCATCGTCACTATCGTCGAGTAATGATTCGAGATCCGGTTGGGCTACTAGATTAGTAGAAAGAGAAAATAAAAAGATAAGAAGGGAAAATCTGACTTGCTTAGTAGAAATCATTCTTTGGAATAAGCCAGTTATTAATTATTCAATTTTTTCACATATGGAATAAAGCTTAAAGATACTTCAACTGTCACGACTTCTGCAATGTTTTGCATAAGTAATTTCGGAATGCGGATATCATAGTCTTTACATTTGATATTAAAGACAGCCTCCACCTGGATCTTACCGTTCTTCACTTGAATCTTTCCGGTCATATTGCGTTCCCTGGTAACGCCGTGAATAGTCAGAAGGCCTGAAGCTGATGCGTTATAAATACCATCTTTAGTCAGATCTCCCGTCGTAAATATCTTTCCTTTAAATATGGCATACGGAAATTTACCGCTCTCAATATAGTTCTCGTTAAAATGCTCCTGCATGATAGAATTCACAAAGTTGAAAGTCTTCATAGGTATTTTTAAGAAAATACTGTCGGTGGAGAGATTCCACGCTGCAACAGCCTTTTGCGTAGTAGCTTCGATGTCTTCGAGAAGAGCGCTTGAGGAAAAGGAAATTGTGCTCTCATCAATAACATAAATAGTCTGAGCAGACGTAACATGGACACCCCACATCAATACCATCAAAACGATAAATATATTCGTTTTCATCATAATTACATTTATGCTCGTCTATCTCCATCGTTTTATACGATAAAAAGCTTAGACCGTTCAATTCCTCTTTTGTTTAAACAAGAAAGGTCAAAATATTAATTATAGTTCCACCGAGCAGCTCTAGTCCTCAGGAGCACCACTGTCCAGCCAACATTCAATACGCTGCAAGTCTAAAGCGGATAGAAATTTAGGCCCGGGAGAGTTTTGCGGCGGCATATCTTTTTTAACTAACACGCGATCTCTAAAAGTATCATTATCCACTGCTACTTTGATCCCCTGGTAGTTTGTAAAGTCACCTGCCGGAAATCCTGCTACATGACAACCTGAAATCGCGCAATTTGTTATTGTTATCGATTCCTGTATTACCCAGAAATAAGAAATATGCAAACTGTCACAGGATGTCAAAGGAACGGGCTTAAATTCACCGGCCTTTTCCTTGCTACAACTCACCAGGAACGCAAAAAGCATACCTATAGCGCAAAATTTAAATAATGGTTCTTTCATTTCTCTTAACGAAATTATCGAATAAATACTTTTTGGAGGGCAACTGATTTTCCAATTTCCATCCTTAACAGATATAGACCCGGTGAAAATCGGTTATTCAACTGGATATATTGGTTATGGTGTCCCGCTTTTCTTTCATCTTCAAATAATAAAGAAACAACGCGGCCATTGAGATCTATCATCTCCGCTTTTACCTGCTCTTGTTGACCAAGGGTAAAATCAATATTAATATGATCAGTTGCGGGATTTGGATAAACTCTGGTAATACCTGAGCTATATGCATAAAGTTGAGGAGCCCTAACTAAAGTTGTATCATGTTTGATATGAAAAGTATCGGTATAAACATGATCGCTATCTTCAGTATTATCCTTATTAGCGGCGACTCCTGATACATACATAAACACCGTTCCGATATCAGATGAAGGAGGGTCCCAGGCAAATTCAAAGTCAGGGAAAGGGCCGGCGAAACTATGCGCAATGTACTGGCGTGGGTTTGATAATACCGTTTTCGTAAGAAGGACAGTCTTTGAGCTAGTAATTTTCAAGTCACCTGCCTTCGCACCCGAGGAATCAAGAATTGTTGCGATAAATCCGCGTAACGGAAATCCAACCTGATCAAAGTCATTTATAGTGACCGTTATCGTATCCCTTTTTCCCGGGAAATAGGTATTCTTTCCCTTATCAAAAGCCAAGGTTATATCTCCGCCACCAAGATCAACAGAGTCAAGTGAATGGCAGCCAACACTGTCGGCACAACTTGTTTCGCCGGGCGCATCACTTGTGACTGCAGGAGGTTGTGCCAGGTTAGAAACACCCCCATTCAAGTATATTAAACCCGCAAATAATACCAAAATTGTGATGACCAGATTTTTCTTTGTCATAATAAAGGTTTTTGATCAGGTTATAAGATAGAACACCTTACAAACGAAATTAATAAAAAAAAATTAAATTCGACTAACAGCCGATTCTTAAACCCTTAACAAGGTTTGGCGCTTTACCTTAAAAGCAATTTGCGATCCGCGTCTAATTTTACAAAAATAAACAGGAGAATGGTGAAAGACAGGAGATTAGAGCCCCCATAACTGAAAAATGGGAAAGGAATTCCTATTACGGGGGCTAAACCGATCGTCATTCCCACAGATATGGCCAGGTGGAAGAAAAGTATGCAAGCCACCCCATATCCATATACACGGCTGAATACAGATCGTTGTTTCTCCGCAAGATTAATGATCCTGACCAGGAGTAACAAATAGAGACCCAAAACAATGGATGCACCGGCGAATCCCCATTCTTCGCCAATA
>JACZTA010000210.1 GCA_022573915.1 Bacteroidota bacterium
ACCCTCAGGCCCGGCCACAGGGATTATCGGGGCAATGTCAGCGCCACACTTAAAGAGATGAATTACCTGGAGCTGGCTTTAGCAGATAAAAGCCGTTCAGGCCAACAATGGGATATTTGGGAAGCTGTGTATTCGCCGGTAGGAGATGATGGTTATCCCAAGCCCATCTGGGATAAAATGACCGGTGAGATCGATCATGAAGTCGCGGAATACTGGAAAGAGAACTATGACCTAAGCTATATAATGAAGCGAGATTGGGACAAGATCGGAGAAAAGCTGGAAGGCAAGATATTTATCTATTGTGGTGATATGGATAATTATTACCTCAACAATGCTGTAATGTTAACTGAGGAGTTTCTTGAAGCAACAACGAATCCATATTATAGTGGAGAGGTAGATTATGGAGACATGCAGGAGCATTGCTGGAATGGAGACCATGAAAATCCAAACTATATCTCCAGGATGAGGTACAATACCCGTTATCTGCCAATTATAATAGAACGTCTTGCTGAAACCGCTCCAAAGAACCATAAACTAGTCAATTGGAGTGAATGAACTCCTTACTCTCAAGATCGAAGTTCCCTGCAGACTCTATTGTATAACAATTTTCTTGGTGAGCACTGCCTCACCATTATAATACTTCACGAAATATATTCCGTTTGCTCGATTGATCAGATCAATAGTGGATTCTGTATTTGTAATTTTAGATTCATAAATGATTTGTCCTTGCAAGTTATAGATCTCTACTATACTATTCTTAGTAATCTGTGAAGCCTCAATTGCAAATTGAATTTTTCCGTTTGAAGGATTTGGAAAAACAAAAGAAAGGTCATTCAGGGCATTATATTGCTGCATGTTGCTGGGAATCGTGACCTCAATATATCCATCTTCCGCGTGAGGTGTAGAAGGATGGCAGACATAATGATAACTGCCGGTAACGGTCACGACATATTCAAAAGAAAGATTACCGGCATCAATAGGCGAATTAAATGTAGCTGCCCCGACCGGTATATTTGAAGCATTTACCGGACCCACCACATGAACTCCTGCGACCCAAGTCCAATGAATAGTGTCTCCCACAACAGCATGAACCGTATCAGGTAAAAAATGGGAAGGTGTGTTCTGACAAGTTACAATATGAACTATGGCATTTGCCGAAAAAGCGATCAACAGAATTGAAGCAAGTACAAAAAAGATTTTCATGTTTTTTATTTTTAGTTGTGTCTCATTCTCTCGGTTTTCGGCTTCGCCGAACTCCGATCATGATGTGTAATATTAAAAATATTTCAACTAGTAAACAAAGTGTTCAAAATTAATTTTACATTTTTTGTCAAATATATTTGACATTATGTAAAATATAGTTAACTTTGTGGAAATAATATTTAACATTAAGTAAACATTAACAGACAAAACAAAGAATTATGTCATTTCAAGAAAAAAGAAATATCGTCAACATTTTCAGCAGCATACTGATTTCAGGCATTTATTGGTGGTATGTATTTCAAACGCACCATGGAGAGAACATGAGCACTGATGAACTACTCAAATTTTGGTCTACCTCCCTCTTAATCCTAATCCCGGTGACAATCGTGGCTCATATCGTCATTCACATAGTATTCAGCATTACCAATACGATCGCCACAAAAGAAAAAGAGCCTGTGAAGGATGAGCGCGACAAATTGATTGAATTAAAATCCGAGCGGATTTCTCAATACATCTTCGTATTGGGGTTTGTGCTTTCAATGGTCGCACTAGCCATGGATAAGTCAGTAAATGTGATGTTCATTGTAATAATTTGCTCAGGTATTGTTTCAGATGTCTTTGGAAAACTATCACAATTATATTTTTATCGCAAAGGAATCTGAAATGAGTAAACATCAAATCAGCAATATCGTTAGAAAGCTGCGTTTCTTAAAAGACGAAATGACGCAGCAACAATTGGGCGACAAGGTAGGTGTAACACGCCAAACCATCGTTGCTATCGAGAAGGGCAAATACTCCCCTTCTCTGGAGTTGGCATTTCGTATTGCTGAAGTTTTCGAACTGCCCCTTGAAGAAGTATTCACTTACAAGTCCGAAGAAGAAAATTAAAAAAACAAGCATTTGAAATGCAGTTTAGATAAAACCTAGCTTATGAAATTATTAATCCTGAAAACAGACATTGAAACAAAGAAGGAGGTGAAAGCTGTTAAACCTATCTTTAACAACAATCCCGGCATTACCAATTGGTCTGTGGACGTTGAGGACATAGACAATGTTTTGAGAATTGAAGCGGAAAATGAATTGAATGATGAGGATATCATTAACTTGTTACAAATCTGTGGTTTTTATGCTGAACCCTTACCCGATTAATATTTACCAAAGAAAATGAAGGCAATAGTTTATCGCAAATATGGTTCACCTGATGTTCTTGAGTTACAAGAAATTGAAAAGCCTGTTCCCAAGGACAATGAAGTGCTGGTAAAAGTTCATGCGGCATCTGTAAATCCACTTGACTGGCATTATCTGAGGGGTGAACCGTTCTTTATGCGACTGGTAGGTGCCGGGCTGCTCAAACCGAAACGTACTATACTTGGAGCTGACTTGGCGGGACGGGTTGAACTCGTTGGCAAAAACGTGAAGCAGTTTCAACCGGGTGATGAGGTATTCGGAGGTGCGTCTCATTTGGGTGCTTTTGCCGAGTATGTATCTGTCCCCGAAAAGGAACTAGCACTAAAATCGAACAGTATGACTTTTGAGGAGGCAGCGGCCGTACCCATCGCAGGACTCACTGCCCTGCAAGGTCTTCGCGATAAAGGAAAAATTCAATCGGGACAAAAAATCCTGATTAATGGTGCATCCGGTGGTGTGGGTACGTTTGCAGTACAGCTAGCCAAATCCTTCGGGGCTGAAGTGACCGCAGTTTGCAGCACGAGAAATCTGGATAGGATGCGCTCGCTTGGTGCGGAACATGTCATTGATTACACTCAAGAAAATTTCACTGAAAATGAACAGCATTACGACCTGATCCTGGCTGCTAACGGATATCATCCGCTTTCAGCTTATAAGCGTGCATTAAGTCCAAACGGAATTTCGGTCACAACCGGAGGTTCGATGAAGCAGATTTACCAAATTATGTTCCGGGGACCATGGATGTCAATGGGCGGGGGTAAGAAAATGGTTTTCTTGTCGACTAAAATTAACAAAGAGGATCTGGTTTTTATGAATGAGCTTTATGAAACGGGCAAAGTAAAACCGGTCATAGACAGACGCTATGCACTGAGTGAGGTGCCTGATGCTATCCGGTATATTGAGGAAGGACATGCCCGGGGAAAGGTGATTATCACGATCTAAAGAGCGTGCATGAGAGCAATTGTCTACCAAAAATATGGCTCCCCCGACGTTCTCGAATTACAGGAGGTAGAAAAACCTACGCCCAAGGATGATGAAGTCCTTGTCAAAGTGCATGCAGCATCCATAAATTCATGGGACTGGGATCTTCTCAGGGGTAAGCCATGGATCATCAGGATTGAGGGACTCATAAAGCCAAAGCACAAGATCCTTGGAGCTGATGTGGGCGGGCAGGTTGAAGTGGTTGGCAAAAATGTGACCCGGTTTCAACCGGGTAATGAAGTATTCGGAGATTTATGTGAGTGTGGTTGGGGAGGTTTTGCCGAATATGTTTGTGCTCCCGAAAAAGCTTTAGTGTTGAAACCCATGAATCTGTCATTTAAGGAAGCAGCGGCAGTGCCTGAGGCAGCAGTTTTGGCTCTGCAGGGCCTTCAGGATAAAAGAAAGCTGCAGCCCGGACAAAAGGTTTTGATAAATGGTGCCGGGGGAGGCGTTGGCACATTTGCGGTTCAGATGGCCAGGTCATTCGGCGCTGAAGTGACGGGAGTCGACAGTACAGAGAAACTGGAAATCCTGCGTTCATTGGGAGCGGACCATGTAATTGATTATACCCGGGAAGATTTTACCAAAAACGGACAGCGCTATGACCTGATTCTTGATGTTGTGGTAAATCGTTCAACCTTCAACTACACGCGTGCATTGAATTCCAAGGGAATTTTTGTCATGATCGGAGGTTCTCTGGCAAGAGTAGCGCAAGCTATGATCTTGAAACCGTGGATTTCTAGGAGCGAGGATAAAAAAGTGGGTATCCTGGCTCATAAACCAAACAAGGATCTGAATTTTATAAAAGAACTTCTTGAGGATGGCAAAGTCAGGTCTGTTATAGACAGAACTTACCCGTTAGACAAAGTTCCCGAGGCACTCCGATATTTTGGAGAAGGACAGGTGCAGGGAAAAGTCATTATCACCATTTAAAGAAGGTGCATGAAAGCAGTTTCCCGTGAATTGCTCAGCATAGTGATTCATGATATGGCTGACCGCAGAATAAAAACGATTGCCTCTAAAAAACTTTTTATTGCAGGTAAAAATAAATTGACTTTTGGAGAGTCGTTTCAACCGAGAATTTATGTCGTTACTGTCCGGTCAACAAAAAGGAAAGTGTTTAGAAAATTGGTTAAGATGTGATAGACCTGTTTTAGTTGCATGCTTACATGTCCATCTTTGCACGACACCTGCGTCTGGCAAAATAATGCGTTTTTCAAATTGAAACTTGAAAATTGCAATTTGCAAACTTCAAAACGCTCCAGTCTAATCATTCTTGCCCAATAATCAAGTTAATCAAGGTTCAGACAGTTTCACCCTCTAAACGCCAACCAACCAAAACCCACCGCAAATGGATAGATGACCGTGCAAATGAACGCATAAGGGTGAAAGAACTTCGCACCCACCAGCTGATCTTGTATTTAACCATAACGGGTATGATTACAAGTGACCAAAACATGAGTATCGTTACCAGGTTGGCGATCGCACAGGTCCAAAACGCCCATTCCAAACCAGATCTAATACCAAAGTACGCCAGCATTATTTCCATAATCCCCATCCCAACGCTCAATCCAGCAATGGGCAGCATGGCAATTTCAACATATTTCACCATCCATGGATTTTCTCTCTCGAACTCTTCAGGACTTTTACCCAGCATCAGCGTATCTGTTTTTCTACCCAGGTAAAGTTGTTTCGTTGCCTTTATAGTACCAATAGATTGGAAGATGGGCATCATAATTCCGACCATCAGATAAAAGACTCCACTTATAATAAACAAGGCAGCAGATATACCTAATGTACTCGACCATTCAAAGTTTGGATCCATAATTTCCAAAGTTAATTTTTTTGATTGGGAAAGTTATTTTACATTTATGCACAATAAATTTAATATTTGAAACAGGATTTGAGATAATCAATATTTTAAATTCAAAATAATTAAGTAAAAATGGCTAAAAAAGAGAAAGCTCAAAAAGCGTCTGCGGGAAAAGCTAGCAAAGTGGACGAAAAAGTAATCATGGCGAAATCAGAAGTAGCAGATATGCTGACAAAAAAGAAATTGGATCAGTTGCAAAAAGCCAAGGGAAGGAAAAGAAAATCAGGTGGCCCGGCTTTACTTGAAAGGGTTCGTAAATCCAAAAAAAGCAGAAGATTGACAAAAGAGGTGCCACCAACAGAAGTAAAATAGACTTAGAATCAATGATACAAGCTCTCGAATTTGAGCTACCCCAATACATACTTCAAATATTTTTCTAACTCAAAATTGCAGAAATGTCAATAACAATATTCAAAAATATCAGCTTAACTGACGCAGATACAGCCAATCAAACTTCTTCGGTTGGTGAACCAAGTATTGCCAATAATGGTGAACAAATACTAATGAGTGGAAACTGGTATGCTTCGAGATCCTTAGATAATGGGGATAGCTGGGATTACATTAGTCCATATAATTTTTTTCCACCTGCCGGTGGTGGCTTTTGTTGTGACCAAACCATACTCTATGACAACAGCCGGGATCTGACTTTTTGGATATTGCAGTATGTACAACGAAAGGGTACTAATGTCATGCGTCTGGCGGTAAAAAAAGGAAAGAACTTGGGTAACAACAACTGGTATTGGTGGGATCTGGAACCAAAGAAAGTGAATAAAAAATGGCGAAGAGAATGGTTTGATTTTAATCATGCAGCGCTCTCCAACAATTTCCTTTACATTGGCACCAATGTATTTAAGAGAACATTTACGCGCTCTGTGGTCTTCCGTATTCCACTAGACTTGTTGGCCAAAGAAAGTGGTGAGCTTAAATACGATTATATTCAAAGTGAGTCGTCCTTTTCACTCCGTTGCGTGCAGGGTGCAAGAAACGTTATGCATTTTGCCAGCCATATTAGTAATTCGAAAATCAGGTTGTTTTCTTGGCCTGAGAATTCTAGCGTTGTTATCATTCAAGATTTTGACGTAACACCTTGGCAAGCCGGATCCTACTCGGCTCCTGGTCCAGATGGTAGCAACTGGTTAAGCCGGGTAGATCCCCGGATAACAGGGGGGTGGTATGCAAATGGTAAAATAGGTCTGATGTGGTCAGCTAACAGAGAATCCGGTAATCGACCTTTTCCTTTTGTTCGTGTAGTTATAATAGACACAAATACCAGAGAGGTAATTAGTGAGCCTGATATTTGGAGTAATAATTATGCTTTTACATATCCCGATGCCTGTCCCAACGATAGAGGAGAGGTTGGAATTGCGATTTTCAGAGGGGGCGGCAAACTTCATCCAAGCCATTGTGTGGGAATTTGGGATGAAATCACAGGGATCTGGGAATTGGCCGCGACGAAAAACGGAACCAAT
>JACZTA010000013.1 GCA_022573915.1 Bacteroidota bacterium
TTGCCATTATTCATATAAAGGTGATCCGCCTCTTCATAATCGTTCGCCACATAGATGTCGGTCCAACCGTCATTATTCAGGTCGCCGGAAACAATGCCCAATGCAAAGCCATAATTAAGCAATCCCGCTTGCGAGGTCACGTTAGTAAAGGTTCCATCGCCATTGTTACGATATAAATGATCACTTTCCTTATTATCCGGATTGTCCCTCATGTAAATTGCTCGTTCAAGATTCTTGATCAGTTTACTCGGATAATTACCCACAAAAAGATCTATATCGCCATCCTTATCATAATCGAGCCAAGTGGCTTGAGTGGAGTATCCCGGGTCGTCAACCCCGTAGGAGGCTCCGCTTTCAACAAATTTCATATCACCCTGATTAATAAAGAGGAGATTATGTCTTAAGTTTTCATCGTGATAAAAAGCGCGACAAACGTATATATCGAGCAACCCATCCGTATTGATATCTATGAATGAAACACCTGAACACCAACTTCCTTCCACCGCTATCTCCGCAATTGCAGTAACATCCTCAAAAACCATATTACCCTTGTTCAGATATAGTTTGTTTGGAACCATATTTCCTGTAAAATAGATATCGGCCAACCCGTCGTTATTCAGGTCTCCGACAGCAACACCACCTCCATTATACATGTATTCATGGCTGTAGATATTCCGGTTCTCATCTTCCTCGATATTATTTATAAAATGAATCCCGGTACTTTCGGCGGTGAGCAATGTAAACAAGTAGGTGGTGTTATTCTGATCTACCGCAGATAATTCCTCTCTGCTTTGATCTGCATCATTGCAAGATGGTAACAACACCCAACCTGCTATCAATAAAATAAGAAATGACTTATTCCGAAACATGCAGGGAAAAAGTTAATGAATCTAGCGAATTATGACAAGTTTGCCTGTAAGGCTATGTTCCCCTGTAAGTAAGGTGTGATAGTAGATACCAGACGGCAAGGATGCGACATCCAGTGTCACACTAAAGAAGCCCACAAACTTCTGGCTGGAAGTGAAGCTGCGTACTTTTTCACCATGGACATTATAGAGTTCGAAGAAGATATTTGAAGGATGACCCAATTCAATATTTAAGGTTACCAGATCTGAGGCCGGGTTCGGATAAACAATGACCTGCTGCTGATTATTGAATAAAGAGGGATTGATCCACGAGGGTGCTTCCCATTTAGCAATATGCATTATCGAATCACCCCCGGCAGTTAAAAAATCTCCTCCGGCATATAGTTCACCATTAAAGTTTACAACCGCATTCACTCTGTCATCCATACCGGATGAGAGCGAATCCCAAGAGGTAAGGTTCCATTTCGCAACATTATTAACGGTAGTTCCGGCGGCTTGCGGTATTGCACCACCTACATAGAGATCACCATTCAACATTGCAAAATCCAGAATCACTCCATTGCCAAAACCTGTTGCAGGAAATGTCCACGAGGAACTCGAGAGAATGCCTAATCCAATATTCGTGGAAACGTAGAGTTTACTATCATATTCCTGAAACGCCATAACAGGGCCACCCGAAGATGCGCCTACGGTATCCCATTTAGTACCATTCCATTTAACAATAAATTCACTACCCAGAAGGCTAAAACCCCCGGCATAAAGTTCACTATTATAAGAAGACAGGGCACTGATTTGCCCAAAGGTACCATTCCCGACGGGTGCCCAATTCGTCCCGTCCCAGCTAGCGACATTATTCATGGTTTGTCCATCGATAGTCGTAAACCAGCCACCAAAATAGAGTTTGGAATTGTGTACCGACATGGCATAGGCATTGGCATCCATCCCCAAGGCGAAAGATGCTTTTGGGATGCCTGACCAGTTAGTTCCGTCCCACTTTGCAATATAATACCAGTTCGTGTCTGAACTTAAAAAGATCGTTCCAATTGCGTACAGGTCTCCGTTAAAATATATGATACCGTCAATTTGATCAAGATTATTAAGGCTATCAGATTCCAAGCCGTTTAAGGCGATCATATTACTACCATCCCAACAAACAATATTGCGTACAGAAACTCCGTCCGCAACGGTAAACTTCCCTGCAATATATAATTTGTCACCGGCAGGATTAACTACCATGGATTTAACTTCTCCATTTAATCCTGAGCCAATGGATTGCCATTGTTGTGCGGTCGACGGAAGATAAAGTAGACATAGAATGCATATGGCTAGTGTTCTATAAATGGTAACGGTCCATATTTGTTTGATCATTATGAGACTTTTTAATTCATTATCTAGAAATAATAATTTTCCTCGTGAGTGTTTTCTCTCCTACGTCCACCTTCAAAAGATAAATACCGTTAGCATAGCCGGTCATATCAAGACGATGCTTCAGACCAAACTGTTCCTGACTATTATGATAATAGAGTTGTTCGCCAAGAATATTATATAATTGAATTCGAACCTGCTGATAATTACTGTAACTGATCTCAATATTCAGGTTTCCTTGAGTAGGATTTGGATAAACCTTAAAATCAAAGATGGTTACATCAGGGTCATAAACACTATTGATATGAATCATCAGGCTATCTGTAACCGTACAACCATTGCTATCGGTTATAGTTACTGAATAAACACCTGAAACGAGTCCGGTAACCGATTGCGTGGTTTCGCTATTGCTCCATAAATAAGTGTATGGAGAAACTCCGCCTGCCGGAGTTGCAGTTGCATTGCCCAACGAATCACCGCTAAGGCTAACCGTAAGTTGCGGAGGTTCGTTTATTGTAACGGACGAAACGGCAATACATCCACTATCATCAATGACCGTAATTGAATGCGTGCCTATAGCCAACATACTAGCAGTTACAGTTGTATCTCCGTTGCTCCAGGAATAACTGTATGGAGATGCTCCGCCACTTACCGATACAATCGCAGTACCGGTGGATTCTCCAAAGCAAAGCACATCCGTGCCGGTAACTGTCAATGTGGGAGCACCCAGGTCACTCACAGTAGCAATCGCCGAATCGACGCATCCGTTATTATCGGTAACTACGACCGTGTAAGCGCCAGCAACCAGGTTATAAGAGGTATCATTTGTAATAGCTCCGGGCCATGCATAACTGTATGGAGGCGTGCCGCCTGCTACGGCTACAAATGCAGAACCGTCCGCATTTCCACATGTCGACTTTGTTGTTCCGGTGGTAAGTACCATCGCCGCAGGTTCACCGATCATGATAGAATCAGTAATGGTGCAACCGTTTAAATCGGTAACTGTCACCGTAATCATTCCCGTTGACAATCCCGTCACAGTAGCAGAGGTACCATTATTCGACCAGGAAAAAGTATAAGGGGCCGTACCGGTAGCAGGCGTCGCGGTTGCAGTGCCATCGCTTCCCCCATTACAACTCACGTCTGTTTGCGCAAGTGTAACGGTAGGGCTTGCAACTACCTGTATGTAGTTTATCTTAGTAATACTGTCACAGCCAAGTCCGTTGCACGCCACCAATTTACTATTATAAGTTCCAATCGAATTATACGTTACGTTAGGATTCTGAGATGTGGACGTACTTGGAGTTCCTCCGGAGAAGGTCCATGACCAATTGGTAGGGACCTGAGCGCTCAGATCTGTATATGAAATTTGTTCGCCTAAACATACCATAGTTTTACTCGCAATGAAAGATGCAACCGGAGGTGAGGGAGTTGACGTATCCAATCGTGCAATATAGTTGGTTGCAGTTCCATCAGCATCGGTAAACATTCCTCCCACATAAAGTTCACCCTTATAAACCGTCAATGCTCTCACACTACTGTCCAACCCTGCTCCTAATGCGCTCCAGACTGCTCCATCCCATTTTCCAAGATAATTTACGGTGGTGCCTCCTGCGGTTGTAAAATCACCTCCTACATATAAATTGCTTCCGAAAGGTTCCAATGCTCTAACAAATCCATTGGTCCCGGACGACAAGGAAGTCCAGGAAGAACCGTCATAGTTTACCACATAACTGGCACCGGTTCCGCTTGCAGAAGTAAAAGAGCCACCCATGATCAGGTCACTATTATATACTGTCATGGCGTAAGAGGTTGACAACGCTGGCACAAATCCTGATCCAACGGTGCTGTAGCTGGTTCCATTATATTTCACGATTCCGGCTGCTGTCAGTGAACCTTCTACCAGTGTAAAGGCACCGCTAAGATAAAGATCGCCTCCATATTCATAAGCACTGAAACACGCACCATTCGTTCCTGCACTTCCACCTGAACCCACTTGATTAAAACTCGATCCATCCCATGCGGTAACATGGTTCCTGACGTTTCCACCCGCGAAGGTGAACCAACCCGTAATTAAGAGGTCACTATTGTAAGTCGTCATATTATAGACCCCAAAACTGGCGATACCTGTCCCAACAGCTGACCAGGATGATCCATCCCATTTAGCTATTCTATTGGCCGTTGAGCCCCCCGCCATCGTGAAGAATCCACCGGCATAAAGATCTCCTCCGAATACATATAATTTGTTTACAATCCCCGATAATCCACTTCCAACCGAGTTCCAAGAACTACCATCCCACCTGGCAATATTTGACGCACTTGAACCACCTGCATTCGAGAAATTACCCGCAACATATAGCTCAGAATTATAAACTGCGAGGGCAAATACATTACCATCCGTACCTGAACCTACGGTATTCCATACTTGCCCATTAGATTCATTCATATAAATGAACAAAAGCGTAAAAGTTAAAATTATTAATTTCATCTTGATAATAGTTTTCATACTAGTCACAGGTTTTTTTATATGTTTAAAAGCATTTAATATATATGTTTAAAAGCATTTAATATAATGGTAACATAAACTACATTCAAAAGCAGTTTATTGTACAAGCTATATCATAATGCATATACAGATCATAAAATTACCTTTTTTTATCTTTTTCTTGATTAATCTGTCTCAGGATTGTAGATCCTAAACTTAGCGACCTGTTTATACAAAAAAACCCCGCCAAAAGACGGGGTTTTTTATTAGAATCTAAAAGACAGAATCCATTATTTATCTAAAATCAACCTTTGGTGATAAATATTATCACTGGTTGTCATCTTATAGATATACATGCCAGCTGGTAGATCCGTAGCATCAAATGTCGCTACCTGGAAATTACCAGAGCTCATATTACCTTCAAATAAGATTGCAATCAGTTCACCACTCATGTTGAAAACAGAAACAGTTACATAACTATCATAACCCAAACCAAATTCAATGTTAGAAATTCCATCAGTTGGATTCGGATAAGAGGTTAAGAAATAGTCAGGTGCATTATCAACAGTGTAACCTGTTTTATTGCCATTGTTACAAGGACCACAATAGTCACCACCGTGAGCCATTGGTGGGAAAGTATCTTCCAGGTGAGCCTTCAAGGCATGCCTGTCAACACAAATTGTGTGCTCGTTACCAGGATTTCCCGGAGGAACGTGACAGATAAGTGATTTTCTGTCATTCTTTCCGCAACGGTTAATAACCGTAATTGTTATTCCAGAACCACCCGTTGTTTCAACTACACAACCATTGGCATCGGTAACTTTAACATCATAAGGTGTGGTCACGTCAGGATTAACTGTGATTGAAGCACCGGATTCGCCGTTACTCCATAAATAGCTATAACCAGGACAACCACCACTCACGTAAGCAGTAATAGTTACAGGAATTGGAATACAATCGATCACATGATTCTGAGGAGTGATGCTGTCAATTGACAGACTAGATGATTCAACAGTAATGGTTTGAGAACAGCTAGCAGTGTTACCAGCACTGTCAGTTGCAGTCCAGGAACGAGTAAGTACCAATGGATCTCCATTACAGCCTGAACCACCGTTACTTGTTTCACCATTAAAAGTTACACTTACAGAACAGTTGTCAGAAGCAGTTGGCGTACCAACAGCAGGTACATCAGAAAGACAATTCAGTCCGCTAACGTCAGCTGGGCAAGAAATAGTTGGGTTTGTATTGTCAACTACTGTAATAACGGCTGTACAAGTAGAGCAAGCATTGCTACTGTCGCAAACAGTTAATGTAACCGTAGTTGTACCAAGACTGTAAGGCCCACTCGGAGAAACACTAAATGTTATCGGATCACCATCCGGATCCGTAGAGCCTCCATCAAAGTCAGAGGCTGAAGCATTACCTTGGCAATTGCCATCAGCGCTCACCGTAATATTCTGACACACCGCATTTGGTGGTGAATTAGATGGCACAGCAACTGCAAATGAACAACTAGTATTAAAACCACTAGGATCCGTAAAGATTACCACAATTACATGAGCAGTTCCGGCATCAGAAGGTTGTGGTGTCCAACTAAATGTTGTTGTTAATGGTTGAGCTCCGCTTGTTGGCGATAAAGTAGCGCCAGGAGGTAAACCTTGGTTTGTGACCACCAAGTTATCACCATCAGGATCTAACCCTGTGATTTGAAATTGGAAGTTTTGTCCAACGGTAAGAACATTATTACCTGCTCCCAGATAAGAACAAGTAGGTGGTTGGTTAATAGAACCGCCTACAATTTGAACAAAGAAGTCAACTTCTGTCTTAGCCGAACCTCTGTCTTCTCTAACTACCAATCTAACAGTCCAAAATTGACCTACAACTGTACTAGTTGTATTCCAGGATAGAAGACCACCAGAACTAATTGTCATAGTGTAAATACCCGCAGTAGGAATGGAATAAGTTCCACCATGGCCTGCAATGGTACTTAAAGACCAACTCAAGATGTCGCCTTGTAAGTCAATAGCAACCAATTGAACTTGATTTAATCCACCCTGAACCATTTGTAATATAATAGGTACAGATGTGATAGGTGAACTCAAGTTCCCATTATTAAAGTTTACTGTAGAAGAAACTTTGAATCCACCGCTTGCGTTTACGATTCCGCCAATTCTACAACAGGACGAAAAAAAGGAAAGAAAAGGACCATTTGTAGCGTAGGTATGTTGCACAACAAATTGTTGCACTTTAAACCCCGGACCGGTAGCAATGGTCGCACCACTTAAGCTAAAAGTCACTGAACCACCATCACCAAAGAACAACCTGGTAGATCCAACAAAGGTAGATCTCCATGCTGTGGTGACTGTGAACTCAGCTCTCTTGGTAGACACTGTCGTCCAACTGATATTTCCATAGCGGAAGTGACTAGCATAAGTATCGCTAAAACCAAACACCAATAAAAGTGCTAAAGCAATACCTAACTTGAAACTCATCGCTTTTAATATATTTGTAATAAAATTTTTCATAGACGTCTAATTTAAGTTAACGAATCAATATGTTAAACATGAAAAAAATAGCTTGCAATTCCAAGCTTGAGTAGAACTCATTTATCTGCGCGCAATATCGCAAGTAATCGTCGATTAATATTAGATACTCGTAGAAAAATTCTGTTATAGTGGCGAACTGTTCAAATTCAGTGGTAAGTATCATGGAATAGATGGTAAAATTTACGATATGTGAATTAAAGCCACTTATTAATTGAATTTGATCTCAATACAGCTCCTATCCGATACCCCGCTTCACCTTCGTTTAGGCCTTATTTGGCTATATTTGATTCAAGGACAAAGCAAAAATTTATATGAATTCGAGAAATATATATTCAAAAGTGTATTTATTCGTCCTGACGGGCATGTTACTAGTAATCGGGAATTCAATAATGGCCCAGGTAGGAATTACTGCTTCACAGGACACGATTTGTGGCGGGGATTCTACCTTACTTACAGCCGGCGGTTGTACTGCGATTGAGGATGATTTTGATCCTGCAATAGACTTCGCGTTATGGGATAGCATCAGTGGAGGCACAGCCGGAACAGGATGTGGATCGCTTTCAGGAAATGCGCTCTACTTTGACAGTACCGTTAATCGATTTGCGGCCACGATCGGACTTAACGTGCTCAGTGGTGGTACCTATTCCTTTTACTTAAAAATTGGTGCGGGTATCGCGCCTTGTGAGAACGCGGATGTGGGGGAAGATGTCAGATTTGAATATTCCAAGAATGGTGGGCAGTCATGGATAACGATTGCAACTTATGATGAATCAATGTATAACACATTTACATTGATTACTAATGCCATACCTCCGGGAGCATGGTCATCTTCCACACAATTCAGATGGAGACAGCTGGCTAACTCAGGCCTTGGATTTGATAATTGGTCATTGGATAGCATTAATATTTCCTGTGGCGGTTCGACGGGACCTTATACATATTTATGGGGGCCAACCGCATTATTGAATGACACCTCCATCATGTCGCCGATGGCTTATCCAACCGTGACAAGCACGTTTACAGTTACGATTACCGATACAACCGGATCTTATACGGATTCAATTATTATTATTATAGATACAATCGTTGTTGTTGCCAGCGCTAATCAATCTATCTGTATAAATGACTCAGCTCAAATAGTTGCTGTTTCCTCGTTGAGTGGCACCAGTTATTCATGGGCACCTGCTGCAGGTTTAAGTTGTACAAATTGTGCGAATCCAAAAGCAAGTCCGGCGAGTACGACAACTTATACAGTTATCGGAACATCAAGCGCTTGTTCAGATACAGATTCTGTTACCGTGAATATTAATTCATATCCAACAGTTGGTATTACCAATGACACTGCATTATGCCTGGGCGATAGCGTGACGTTGATTGTTACCGGTGGCACCACATATGCGTGGACTCCAACCACCAATCTCTCCAACGCAGTATATGATACCACATTTGCATTTCCCATAGTTAACTCCTGGTATTACGTGGACGTCACTTCAGACTCGGGTTGCACCAGCATGGATAGCATAATGCTGACCGTAAATGGAGTCGACAATGTCGTTATTACAAAGAGCCGGGATACAATTTGTATCGGAGATACCATATCATTAGTAGCCACACTTCCAACCAGCTGTGCCGATTATAAGATCCGGGCGATCTCCTACGCACCTTTCAGTGGTAGTGGGACTGCAGTTGCACTTGGCGATGACGAGGTTAGCAGCGCCTTACCAATAGGTTTTACGTTCAATTTCTATTGTATAGATTATACTCAGTTTTATATTTCATCAAATGGTTTTATCACCTTTGACTCAAATTCTGTTCAGGGTTGTTGCATGGGACAATTGCTACCTAACACCAAAGATCCGGATAATTTAGTCTCTTTTGCTTGGAACGATTTGGATCCAAGCAGCGGTGGTACCATTGAATATTTTACAACCGGTACTGCACCGAATCGAAAGTTGGTCATGAGCTTCCTCGGTGTTAACCATTATCTGGGAGTAGCTCCCGTAACGAGCCAGGTAGTGTTGTATGAATCGTCTAATTGGGTAGAGATCCATACGACCGACATGCCGGCAAATGGTGGAGTACATACAATGGGTATCGAAAATGATGATGGTACGAGAGCACACGTCGTAGTGGGGCGAGACAGCACAGTTTGGTCCGCAAGCAATGAAGGCCAGAGATTTATACCATTGATACCTGAGTCAACTACCACATTTAGCTGGACACCTGCAGCAACACTGAATGACCCAAATATCCTAACACCGATCGCAACCCCGGTACTAAATTCCACGGCGTACGTAATCACAGTAACGGATAGTAGCTGCTCTATTACAAATACCATGATTGTATATGCTGATACGATAGAATTAGCTGTTACAATCAATAGTGATTCGGTTTGCCTGGGTGATTCCATTAAACTTGGGGCAACTTCAAATCTTAGCACAACAACATTTACATGGAACCCTTCTGTAGGTTTGAGTTGCTTTGACTGCCCCGACCCCATGGCAGGACCAACTGTTACCACAACTTACACAGTAATCGCCACTTCAGCCATGTGTTCTGATTCAGATACTGTCAGAATAACTGTACTTTCTTTGCCTATTGCATTTGCCGGAGGAGATTCTACCATTTGCAATGGCGGTGGAGATACACTTTTTGCCACTGGTGGTGATTTCTATGCATGGACACCGGCTACAGGTTTAAATAACGCGGCTATTGACAGTCCGATTGCCAGCCCGGTTCGAACTCAAGAATATGTTGTAACGGTAAGTGACAGTTTTGGATGTAAAGACACGGATACGGTTCTGGTTACCATAAGAAATTTCCCGGTCACGATAAGCAGCACACTGGATACTATTTGTCCGAACGACAGTGCAGTATTTTCTGCCAATGCATGCGGTTATATGAGCGATGATTTTAATCCAAAAGAAGATAAAAATCAGTGGTTGAATATTACGGGTGGCACTGCAAAAACTACTTGCGGAGTACTTGGTGGGAGTGGTAAGGCATTGTACTTTAACGGTGGAGGTATTCGCGAAGCGGTCACAAACGAATTTCATATTGACTCGGGTGGACTTATCAGTTTTTATCTTCTGGTTAGCACCGGAGATGATCCGTGCGAAAAAGTAGACCCGGGTGATGAAGTTGTGATTCAATATCGGGAAGTCGACAGTACCAATTGGGTGACCATAGCAACCTATGACGTGACCTCCTATCCTACTTTCACATTTGTGCAAGAAAGTGTACCTCCCGGTACATTTGGTAAAAAGGTATATTTCAGATGGGCTCAACCCAAACACTCCGGTAAGGACTTCGACAATTGGACCTTGGAGAATGTTGAAATCATCTGTTACGGCAACGCAAGTACCGGAACCCCGTCCTACGTATGGACTCCTTCTACCGGATTATCTGACGATTCAGTTTCTATACCTAAAGCCAGTCCGGCAGTTACCACGACTTATACCGTTAATATAACTGATAGCGGTTGTGTGCAATCAGGTACGTTTACCCTTACAGTAGCAAATATGACTGTGGATATTCCGGCGAGCCAAACTATATGTTATGGCGATTCTTTAAATTTAAGTTTAACCGCGAATGTGCATGTTGATTCATTTACCTGGAGCCCGGCTACAGGTTTGAGTTGTACAAATTGTTCAACAGTCCTGGCTTATCCCACTGTTACCACAACTTATACTGTGATTGGATATAGCGTAGCCTGTAACGACACAGATCTTGTAACGATTACGGTTAACCCACTTCCAATTGCCAATGCCGGTAATGACATAGTATTTTGCAGGGGTGATAGTTTACAATTAAGTGCTACCGGTGGGTTACTTTATGTATGGACTCCTAATATCGGACTTACCGATGACTTGATCTCTAATCCTTTTGCTTCAAGATTAAATAGCAGCGAGTACGTGGTGAAAGTAACAGATGCTCTAGGGTGTATTGACTATGATACGGTGGTTGTCAATGTCAATAATCTGGAACTCGACATGTCACCGGTTGCGGATACCATTTGTAACGGCGATTCGATACAGATCGCAGCATTGGTTTGCAATGTATTATATGATGATTTTGATCCCGGAATTGATCTTACACAATGGGCTGAAATTTCAAGCGGAATTGGTAGTTCAGCGTGTGGTTCTGTCACCGGTGATGCCCTTTACTTTAATGGCGGAGGTATCCGTGCAGCGACTTCAAATAATATGAATGTTTCAGCAGGCGGCACAATTGATTTTTACTTAAAGATCTCGCAAGGTATCTCTCCCTGTGATAATACGGAACCAGGAGATGATGTAGTATTGGAATACTCAACTAATATAGGCCAAACCTGGACAATCATCAGCACTTATGATGAAGCTAATTATGGCAGTTTTACAAATATTATTGAAGCAATTCCAGCTCTTGCACAAACTACAGGTACGATCTTTCGCTGGAGACAGCTTGCCCATAGTGGTGCATTTCTGGACAACTGGGCACTGGATAACATTACCATCGCATGTAATGCCATTAACAGCGGATACACATTTGTGTGGAATCCAAGCATTGGTTTGTCAGATACAACAATAGCTAATCCAATCGCATTTCCAACTACTACGACAACCTACACCTTGTCTTTATCAGATAGCTTATGCGCTCTCACTGATTCCGTTAGCATAACTATTGACAGCATGATCATCTCGGCTGGCCCTGAAGGACCTTTGTGTTTTGGTGTTTCCGTTCAACTGGTTGTCACGTCGAGCGTGCCGGGTGCATCCTATTCTTGGGCACCAACTGCAGGGTTAAGTTGCACTAATTGTCAAAATCCTGTTGCGACACCATCTTCTGACGTTACCTATACGGTAACTGCTACATCCAATAATTGCAGCGCGGTGGATTCAGTTACATTCAGCGTGACGCAGCTGTATTTTGCAAATGCGGGTGCCGACACCAGCATTTGCATAAACGATTCAGTCATCCTTAACGCAACCGGTGGTACTACTTATTCCTGGTCGCCGGGAAGTAGTTTGAGTGATTCCACGATCTCAACGCCGAGTGCATTCCCAATTATAAACACAGATTATGTTGTGTTGGTCACTGATCCTAATGGCTGCACGGATATGGATACGGTAAGCGTAACAGCATTTGCCATACCAACCGCTGCGGTGAGCAGTGATACAGGAATATGCCTTGGCGATACGATAGCATTAACGGCTTCCGGAGGTACGTCCTTTAGCTGGAGCCCGGGTCTTACATTGAGTGATTCCACTTCGTCCACACCATTTGCTACCCCAACTGATACAACTCTTTATACGGTTACGGTTATGAACATCAATGGCTGCACAGACACGGCATCCGTCACTATTGAAACATATCCTAAGCCGTTGACTGATGCAGGGCCTGATTCAACAATTTGCCTGGGAGATACTATTCAGATAAATGCAAGCGGCGGAGGATCATTCCAATGGACACCAATTACAGGTATAAGTAACAGTAATATTAGTAATCCACTGGCATTCCCAACCTCAACTACCACTTATACTTTGGTAAGCTCAAATGGAACCTGTTCTGATAACGACGTCATGACGATTACAGTAATTGATGTTCCTGTTGCGAACTTTATCATTGATTCAATCGTTTGGAAGACTGTTTATTTTCAAAATACTTCAGTTGACGCGACCAGTTTCCGTTGGGATTTCGGAGATGGCAAATCAGATTCGACTAATTTCAACCCGGTGCACCTTTACGATACTGCGGGTACTTTTAATGTAACGCTGTTTGTATTCAACAAATGCGGAAGTGATTCGATATCCGTGCCGGCAGTTATTGTATTTACAGATGTGGTTAATTTGGCAAATGCAACAACCCTGAAGATATACCCTAATCCATATTCCGGATATACAAATATTAGTTACAAGATTTCTAAATCTTCCAAGATTTCGCTGAAGGTGTTTGATTTATTAGGTCGTGAGATAGAAACGCTCGTCGATGCGGAGCAATCCTCTGGGACATATACTTATCAGTTCTCTGCAGTTGAGAGCATTGGTGGCCAAGGTATAGCTCCGGAAAATGCCAAAGGAATATATATCCTTCGCATGATGGTGGATGATGAACTGTATATCAGAAAGTTGATAGAGGTAGATAAATAAAATACTTCGTTAAAGTATTTCAATCCGATTCTCAAGTGATTCTCTATAGGATCTTCCAATTGGAATGGTTTTATCTTCTATGATAAATGAATGTTCCTGTATTGCGTCAATCTTATCAAGATGTACAATATAGGAGCGATGAACCCTGGCAAAGTTATACTTCACTAGTTTTTCTTCCATCTGTTTTAATGTAATACGAGCATGTAATTGATCGCCATTGGTTTTGATGACAACGTAATTATCCAATGCCTGAACCCAGCATATATCATTTATTTTTAGTTTAACCAGTTTTTCATCTTTTTTGATGAATAGGTTACCATTCTTACCATTTCCATTATGATAGCTGAGTTTATCAAGATAATTACTCAGGATGTTATTTACCGGTTCGAGATCCCTCCTGATTCTATGTATTGCCATTTCGATTGAAACATATAAATTATCAGAACCGAAAGGTTCAATTAGAAATCCATAAGGATTAATTTTTTTAGCCAATTCGATATTGGTCGAGCGCATTGAAGGCGCTATAAGAATGACCGGAATATTAAAGGATTTTTGAATTTGGTTGGCTGTCTGAACGCAGTCCATTTCACCATTAAGGGAAGTGCCCATAATCACCACATCCGGATTTATTTCAACAATTTTCTGGAGGGCTCCAATGCCGGTATCAACGGATAGAGCCTCATAAATCTTCAGGTCATTTAATATTGATCTGATTCCTTCACTAAAAGATTTACTCTTGTCAACAACCAATAGCTTAATTCCCACCATATCTTAAATATTAATTCAAAACCCTTGCATAAATATAATGTCCCGCACCTCAAAAGCCAAGGTTTATCAATTTTCGTCACAATATAATTCATCCGTTTTTGACAGAGTAAACTACATGAGTTTTATTATAAATATCTGAACTTCAACACTTTAACTAATAAGTTCCTATAGAATTATGACAAGGTACCCATTTTTTATATTGCCTGAAAGTTATGTAAAACTTAATCATACATAACTATAATTGCATCTACGGTATTAATGTAAAGAGGTGCACTGCTTACGTTTCGGGCTCAGGATCCGTAGTTTCGGATTCGCGGTTAAGCTGTTGTTTAATCGCGTAGTCAAACCAGACCTCACTCAAATCTCTGAACTGCATAGCATTATTCACAAAATTTCTTACGAAAGGTTGCAGGTAGCGATAATTCTCATCGTAAAAAAGAACCATGATAGGTGCATCTTTCATCATGATATTCTCAGCCTTCATGTAATGCATGTAGCTGTCCTCTGTTGAGGTAGCACCCATTCCACTTTCATAATGCCGATCAAATTCAGGATTTACATACCTGCTGGTATTTGGATATGATGTATCTCCTAATTCAGTGGGAACATCCTGTCCGTAAAACAGACTTAGAAAGTTTTGCGGATTGGGATAATCGGCGCGCCATGCCGAGCGGACAAATATTGATGCCCCTACTTTTGATCTATCATTTTTTTGTTTGAAATCTACCTCGTTCATTGTTACAGTGATATTTAGATTTTCCTTTAACTGTCTGAGCACTTCTTTGGCCACTTTTATATTCCTTCCACCACCCGGATTCACATCCAGGGAAAGTTCAGGAAATCCGTCTCCGTTGGGATATCCGGCCGCAGCCATTAATCGTTGAGCTTTTGCAATATCGAATTCATAAGCCATGATGTTGTTAATATCATATTCATCATAAGAAGGAGGAGTGATACCTCTTACCCAATCGGAATGAGCAGCGCCATCCAATATCCTATTAACCAAATGCTTCCTGTCAACCGCATGATTAAAAGCTTGCCTGATTCTTTTGTCAGTAAAAATACCATGCTGAGTCAGAAACTCATAATACTGTACCAACATTTCCGGATTTCTTTGTGCCTGAAACCTAAGTTCTTTCAAAGAATCATCAGCTTCAACAATTGTAAATATCTGATCAGTAGAAAGCTTGTAAACCATGTCCAGATCCCTTTTGATAAACGCGTCCACCTCATCATCCTTATCTTTCATAAAATAAATGATCAGAGAATCGAGGAACGGAAGCTGGTTACCCTCATCATCGAATACATAGTAATTATCGTTTCTGGTGAAATGAACCGCTTCATTTTTAACTGCCTTTACGACTTTGAAGGGACCGGTGCCAATGGTCATATCCGTTCCGTACATTTCGTATGCCTCCCTTGGAAAAACAGCAGTTGTTTGCATTGCCAACAGATAAATAAAATGAGCCATGCTCCTCTCCAACGTAATTTCAAGTGTATGCGAATCAATCACCTTGATCCCTTCAACATCAAAATCAGGTTTGCCCGATTTGCTCGCTGTATAGTATTGAGTTGCTCCCTTGATCACATCCTTAAAGGTAGTATTGAATACAGTATTATGCTCTCCGGCAGTACAGATCATTTCAAAACAATATTTGAAATCCTCAGCAGTCACTTCACGTCCTATGCCATTTGGAAAACATGCGTCATCATGAAACAAGACCCCCGGTATTAATTTAAAAGTGTAAACGGTACGCGTTTCTTCATCCAATTCCCAACTCTCGGCAATTGACGGTTCAATTGCTAATGTAGTTGCATTGAATTTTAACAGGCCTTCGTATACCTGTGTCGCCACTCTGGAACTTATCGCATCGGTAATCTTGAGAGGAAAAAGGGTTTCAAATGACTCACTTTCGTTTAATCGAAAGACTCCGCCATAATATCTTCCTCCATTGGCTTCTTTAAATGTTTCTTCACTCGAGGCTGCAGCGTGCTCACGTTCTGCATCATTGGATTGATTATTGCATGAATAAATTAACATTAACATCGCGATACAAACGCTACAATAAATTCTTATTCGAGTAGTAAAAATCATGATGATGAATTTTAAAATGGTAAACAAAACTAAGTCATTTTAAATTAAATTTGAAAATCAATATATTCACCATTTCTTATGGTGTAATATTGATGAATAAACGGCTTTTTTTGAAAAAGTTTTCTTTTGTAACTTTGCGCCCGAATGAATATAAAAAAAGTAACCGACAGTTTTAAAGAAAGATACTATTTGGCAGATATGAAAAAAATCCTGACCCTTATATTAATTTGCTGTTCGTTTCTGACTGCATCTTCAGGCATCATAACAATTGACGGAACCTACCAGGGTAAGAAGATAGTTATCCAAAATCCTATCAGCTCTGATCAAAGCTTCTGCATCACCGAAGTTTATATCAATGACATCCCCTATTACGAAATCAACAACACTGCGTTTGAGATTAGATTGTCGAATATCCGGATTGGTGAGTACATGAATATTAAGATTGTTTACAAAGACAATTGCCGGCCGAAAATAATGAATGCAGGTGACCTTAGATCAAAAAGTACCTACGAGGTAGTAAGTTTTAAGATTGATAATAGGATCATGAAGTGGACCACCAAAAATGAAAGAAATGAAGAACCGTTTATAATTGAAAGATTAAGGAACGGTAAATGGGTTGAAATCGGTAAGGTGATTGGAAAGGGACCGGAAGGATTTAATAATTATGCTTTTGACGTGAATCATTACTCCGGCACGAATACATATAGGATCAAACAGAGAAGTTTGCAGAATAAATACAGATACTCTGAAGAAGTTGAATATTATTCCAACAAAGCGGAAATTAATTTTTATCCAAAAAGGGTTGCTACTGAGATTTATTTATCTGAAAAAACAGAATATGAGATCTATGACTCTTTTGGTCTTCTCATTCTAAAAGGTGAAGCGAGAGAAATTAATGTAGCCGAGCTCGAATCAGGTGTTTATTACCTGAACATCGATAATAGAACCGAAAAATTCCTTAAGAAATAGAATAGGAACTACTGAAACATGAGTTCATAGATATGTTTCATCGTAGTCCTGGATTTGTTTTTGTATGGCACGATGAAAGCATCTGACATGCCTGCACTTCGCATTTGTTGTTTAAATACTTCTGCTTCCAACAGAGTTTCAAAATTTCCGGCAACATAACGTGTCAATCCATCACCCAGTAATTCCCGTTCAATCAGGTCACTAACCTTGAGGAATTCTGATTCAGCAGGTAACGGATTTCGAAATGCGCCAACTTGAATTCTGAAGTATACATTGTGGATCTTTTTATTTCCCCGCAGTTCAAGCAGTTCGGTCAAATAATAGGTCTCTGTTCTTACAATATCCTTCTCTTCGTCAGGAGTGGTCGTATCAATCTCAACTTTCTGATAGGTATACGTGTCGTCTTCCGTTATCACCTTAAACTCAACCCTTCTGCCGGATGCTTTAGAATTTTTCTTCGTGGCATCATACAGCCTCGAACTAACAGTCTTCAATTGGCTTTTTGCTACACCTCTCTCAACCAGGCTATTATATACAGCGCGTGATCTGCTCGACGATAGGCTTTTTAGCCGTTTCTTGCTCTCATCCTGCGACACGTAGCCGATAACTTCAATCCTAAGTCCGGGATTGTCTCTCAAAAAATCGCGAATAGTGTCGAGGAGAGAATTAAATTGCGGGTCGATATCACTCTTATGTTTATCAAAATAAATGACCTGGGAATTGATCTCTTCGAATTCGAGGAATTCCAAATTGGGAGATTCGTAAGCGAGTATCGCTGCTTCATATTCCTTTACGTCATATGGATAGCTGGCCTTAGCAGTATTCAAATCATTTGACTTGAAACTGCTATTGTCCGCAAGTATTATGTCCTTATCTCGGTTCAAAATAAACTCGATCAGGTGTAATGATCTCCATATTTTTTTTGGCTTATTTACCGAGAGATCTACCATATCCTTCTTAACCGTTACCTTAAGTCTTTTGGCGGAGATACCTCCTAACATTATGTAGCGTGCTGATACCTGTGCACGCATCAGGCCCAGTTGATACATTTGGTTATCGCCGGTTTCATAATCGCCGTATCCCCTTATCTCCATGTTCAGACCAACATTCTGCTTTAAGAATAATATGATCTTATCCAGCTCCGTCTCTGTTAAATCATTAAGAGATGAAGAATTAGCGGTGAATACCATTTTGAGATCAATATACTCATGGCCCTCCATTATCTTAATCCTTATTACTTCATATTCGAGATCCTGATTAGGCAATGCGGGTATATTCACCACTATCGGGTTTTCCACCCGGTCCGGTTCCACCTGGCCGGTACCATTGCTGTCTGTTCCGGTATTTTGATTGTCTTCCCCTGCAGTAACGTTTTCGTACTCCACATCATTGATCACATAAATAGATCCTTGAGCTGTCAGGTCATCTGCTGTGATAACAACTCCATCCGAATTTTTATTAATAGGGTGCTTGAAGTCATCCGTCACGAAATTTATTAACGAGGTGATAGGAGTTAAAGAGATGTGTTTTTTAATTTTCCTTGGGCTTGCCTGATCTAGCTTCAATTTCTCGGTGAAATAATGATACGCCTTGGATTCAACGATCATATCATAGTCTCCGGGTTCCAGCGCTACAAAGTAGCTTCCCGTATTTGGATCAGAATAGGTGACTGCAACATCCTCTTGTGTATGCAATCGCTTGACAACAATCTTCGCCTTGATAGGTTTATTGTTATCAAAATTCACGACTACACCGCTTACGATTACCTCTGTAACCACTACGGGTGATTGCGGTACGGCAGTTACTGTGCTCAAATTTCCGAAAGAGGCAAAGCAACAGGCTAAAAATAAAAAAGATCTAAAAAATACCACTCTAATTCAGTTATAGGTGTTGTGTTTATGCATTTCACTTAAATCGTAAAATCATTAACGCTAAATTATAAATGGTTCATTTCTTGGGTTAGTTATTCTGTTTATCTAATCAAATAGTCCGATTTAGATCAAAAGCTTCCATCTCGTCAGCTATTCTGCGCAGGAATGATCCTCCTACAAAACCATCAATAATCCTGTGGTCGTATGAAAGAGACAGGAACATCATATGTCGTATAGCAATTACGTCCCCATGTTCTGTTTCTAATACGACGGGCTTCTTTTTGATGGTACCCGTAGCCAATACTGCAGATTCAGGCTGATTGATAATTGGAGTCCCCATGAGATTACCAAACACACCAACATTTGTCAATGTGAAAGTGCCTCCACTAATTTCGTCCGGTTGTAATTTATTTTCCCTCGCTCTTCTTGCCAAATCATTGACTTCTTTGGTAAGACCTACAAGATTCTTTTGGTCTGCTTTTTTGATTACCGGAACAATTAAATTTCCTGATGGGAGCGCCGTGGCTAAACCCATATTGATGTCTTTCTTTACAATGATATTGTTACCATCTACGGATGAATTGATCATCGGAAAATCTTTCATTGCTTTGATGATGGCCTCAATGAAGATAGGTGTGAAAGTGATCTTTTCACCTTCGCGCTGTTCAAACTCCGCTTTTATTTTATTTCTCCAGGCTACCATATTAGTCACATCGGCCTCAACAAAGGAAGTTACATGAGGAGCAGTTGTGACAGAACGCACCATGTGCTCAGCAATCAACTTACGCATGCGATCCATTTCGATGATCTCGTCGCCGGCAGAAGGAGTGATAGGTGGCGTTTGAGTTTGAGTTGGTACGGGCGATGGTTCGACCGGGGTTTGAACAGGCTGCGCTCCCGGTACTCGAACTTTCACGTAGTTTAAAATGTCTTTTTTCGTAACTCTTCCTGATAATCCCGTGCCTGTCAGAGACGTCAACTCTTCCATTGCAATGTTCTCTTGCTTGGCAATATTCAATACAAGTGGAGAAAAGAATCCGTTACCATTTTGTCCCCTGCTGCTTAATTTCGTTGCTGTTGCAGTTGTTCCAACAGTTACCGGAGTTTCGAGAGGATCCCCATTTGTCCCTGCAGGTTGAGTTGCTGGTTGGGGTGGAGATTGTCGGGCCATTTGATCAGATTCAGTTTGAGTTTGGGATTGCGTACCTGCCGTAGTCGGTACGGAGGCGGGAGTTTGGTCAACTTCCGGTGCTTCAATTGTCGCATCCGGTGTCGTTGCCGGCGCGTCGCTATCAGTTAAGATAGTAGCGATCACTTGTCCAACAGGAACGGTATCATCCACCTCAAACAATGTCTTGCCTAAAATACCATCAACGGGTGAAGGAACTTCCGAATCAACCTTATCTGTAGCAATTTCCAGGATGGGTTCATCCATTTCTACCTGGTCACCTTCTTTCTTCAACCATTTTAATATGGTAGCTTCCATAATACTCTCACCCATCTTGGGCATTATAAGATCAATCTGGCTCATATGATGCTACTGTTATTTGGATTTCTATAAACGTAAGTCGTGCGAACAGCTGCGATACTGCAAATTCTGTTCCGACATAACAAATTTAGGAATTTTTTAGCTTAATCGCTTTGGCATTAACAATAGATATCAACAGAACCCGTGCTTGATCGTTCAGGCAGGATCATAAATGCAGCAACACTGCTCTTAGCATGTTTAACGCTGTAACAGCTGTTAATTCTATGTTTTGAGTCCTGTTTAGATTAAAATGGTGCAGTTCAGCATGGATCTTGTTTTTTGCTCCGATCGCTATCCAAACAGTTCCTACCGGCTTGCCGGGTTGCTCTCCACCCGGTCCTGCAATCCCTGAAACAGCTATTGAAAAATCCGAATGCAATGAGCTCATCGCACCCTGAGCCATTTCAACCACTGTTTCTTCGCTCACTTCCCCGTGTGCATTTAAGGTTTCAGACTTCACCCCCAATTGATTTATTTTTACCGTGTCTTTATAAGATATAATGCTGCCAGAATAATAGTCTGAACTTCCCGGAATGGAAGTTATTAAATGACTTATAAATCCTCCTGTACATGATTCGGCGGTGGAGAGTGTCAGATTTTTCTCGCGCAACATGTCACCGATCACCTTTTCTAAAGAGTCATCTCCAAATCCAAAAATATGTTCGGGGATTATATTTCGTAGCTTTTCAACCTGCGTTTCCAGCAGGGAAATAACGTCAGTGCCGTCATTCTCTGTGGCGGTGAGCCTGATAGTGACCTGCCCCAATCTGGGTAAGTAAGCTAAACGAATAGTGTCTGGTAATTTATCTTCAAACTCCGACAAGGACTCAGCAAGAAAAGATTCTGCAATACCGGCAGTTTGAACTTTTCTATGATGGATCTTCCTGGTATCAAAACGCTCAATTATTTTTTGCAGAACCGATTCTTCAAACATCGGTTTCATTTCAAAAGGAACACCCGGCATTGATATATACACAATATCATCTTCGTCAAACCACATCCCGGGTGCAGTACCCTGCGAATTTCTAATTACCCTACAATTGGCAGGTACATCCGCCTGACGTTCATTGCTGCTTATCATTTCAAGGTCGCGCTTGGTAAAAAATCCCTTAATATCATTCAGGACGGTTTCATCCGTTTTTAGTTCAACCTTAAAATAATCCTTGAATGCTTGCTTGGTGAGATCATCCAGCGTAGGGCCTAGTCCGCCCGTAACCGTGATCAGGGATGCACGCTTGGAACTCTCCCTCAAAGCCCGTATAATCGCATCTATTTGATCAGGAATGATACTCATCCTTACCACTTCCACGCCGATGCCCGCCAACATCTCAGCGAGCCATTTGGAGTTGGAATCAAGCGTATGACCGATTAATAACTCATCGCCTATGGCAATGATTTCAGCTTTTGGATTCAAGGAATTCTAGCTTATTAATTCGGTGATAAAATTAGCAAATATCAGGATAAGTTAATGGGCTATTTTTTATATTTGCCATTAGTACGCCTTGGTGGCAGGTTTTTTGCACTTTTAAAAACAAAAAAATCATGATCAAGAAATTATCGATTATTCTATTTTGCTGGATGCTGATAGCAGGATGCAGCTTATCAGAAATCTCACAGGTTATCAACGATGTAACGGAAGGTGAAAAACCCTTAAGTGAAGGGGAAATCATCAAAGGGCTGAAAGAAGCCCTTACGGTGGGTATCAGTAATGGTGCGGGTAAGGTTTCTGCGTCAGACGGATACTTCAAAAACGTAAAGATCAAATTACCATTTCCTCCTGATGCCCAAAATGTTGCAGACAAACTGCGGAGTATCGGCTTGGGAGGCGAGGTAGACAAAGTGATCTTATCGCTTAACCGTGCAGCTGAAGAAGCGGCAAAAGAAGCAAAACCAATTTTTGTAAGTGCCATTAAGCAGATGACAATCAGGGATGGAATGCAGATCTTAAAGGGAGACGATGATGCAGCTACACAATATTTAAAACGAACCACTTCCGATCAACTGCGTGTAAAATTTCGTCCGGTAATTGAAACGGCACTTCAAACCGTTAATGCAACCAAGTACTGGGCTGACGTTATGGGTACTTATAATAAGATCCCTCTGGTGAAAAAGGTAGAAACGGATCTTGCAGGATTTGTCACGGAACGTGCGTTAGACGGTCTCTTCTTTATGATTGCCGCCGAAGAAAAGAAGATTCGCGAGGATCCCCTGGCAAGGGTATCGGAGATTTTGAAGCGGGTGTTTGGGTATGAAGGGTAGAAGGGATTGGGATTGGGATTGAGTTTGAGTTTGCAAATTTTGAATTTTGAATTCATAACAGGAATGAAAGATGTTAGTTTTCAATCTGTAGCTTTCTGTATCTAAATATTAATTTTCAAATACAGAGTAACTTAAATCGGTTGTCATTGAAAAAGCTAACAGTTTGTATGCCGATGGTTCTATTAGCATTCCCATCCTACGCGCAGTGCATAAATAAAAAACTTAGAGCAGATCTTTTTGGTGGAATTTGGTGTTTTCGTGATTTGGTAGCATAAGAAACATATCCGTCGATTAATTAAATTATTCAGTTGCTCGTTGGCAGTTTAGTTCTAAATTTTAGCCACCAAAGCGACAAAACACTAAATCTCACTAAGTATATTTATGAAATCTGTACAATTCTTTTTGGTGGAATTTGGTGTTTTCGTGATTTGGTAGCATAAGAAACATATCCGTCGATTGATTAAATTATTTATTTGTACGGACAACTGCTCATTGCTAATAGTCATACCAGTCTTTTCTCCTTTCGAACTTAAGATCCTTAAGCAGATTCGCTTTGGCATTTATTTTAATGTTGTAATAACTTTTGCCTAGTCCCGGTGGTACCCACTCGAATTTCATTTCCCAACAATGCATGTCTCGGTAAATATCGATCAGCGTATAAGTAATTTCCTTTCCAACAAAATCATAGCCTGAACGTACACCGATCTTCCATTTAGGTGTTAGATTAATATTCGCTCCAAAACTGACAGATTGGGTAATCTTAAAGGTATCTACCTTATCCGAATTGAAATTATGCGTGACAATGAAATTATAACCCATATTGAAATTCCAGGGTATGCTAAAATCGACATCGGAATAAGGATAAGCGGAATAAGAGTCCTGATCTTCTTCGTCGGAATTTTTGTCCTTGCGTTTCAGGGTTTTTGAATTTAAACTGGTCGACAAGGAGAGATCACTTCTGGTCATTCTGGCTAAACGCTTGTTTGCATCCCACTCAAATTTATTCAGCCTCACGTTATTCGAATCAGAAATATAAGGATCCAGGGAGGTTGAGAACTTGAGCGAGAGTTTATTATTAAAGAGCCTGGTATTTCCCGAAATACTGATCCTCGACATATTGACTGAATCTGCGGCGAGATTGTATGAGGTTCCCACATTAAATATGTCAAGGATCTTCACTTTCCTGGGTTGCCCCGTCGTATCATTTTTGGATAACACTTTCATTTCAAGGTTATTGCCAATGTTCAAGCCAATTGTTCCTGACAAGCCTTTAGCCGGACTGCCGAATATAGCGTTTTCATATATGCTGTAATCTGCTATTTTGCCATTGCTATCCACCTGTATTTGCTTGTAATATCCCCAAAATGCTTCGCCAAAATCGGGATGATAATTAAAACTCAATCGCGGGGTGATCACATGGCGGATAGCCTGTACTCTTGAGTTTTTAAAGGTGACCAATCCAAATATCTTGGTGCTCATATTAATTCCACCGCTAAAATCCCGGGCCGATTTGAATCCATTGATAGTATCTATAACGACTGCCTTCAATGTCGTATCATATGATTTTTCTATATGATCAAAATACCATCTTTCCTTGTATTGGATTGAAGGAGTGAAATGGAAATGTTTAAAGAGACTAAAGTTAGGGAGGATGAAAGTTGGTTTATGTTCGATTCCATTCCTGATATCCAGTGCAGGATTATTCTCGTTAAAGTTAAAACCGCTGGGTTGATCAAAAAGAGTTGAGTCCACAAAACTTACTTGGTTTTTGAACCTGGATGTATATGAAAATCCAAATCTTTCATACCATTTAATTTGCCCGGTTAATGTTTTTTGTTTGAACGGTTGTATTCGGGCTACGTTGAATGTCAGATTAGGTAAATCCAGATCCACATCCCCCGTTTTGATATTATGGCTATGCTTAAGATTCACGGACATTCGAAAAGGGG
>JACZTA010000211.1 GCA_022573915.1 Bacteroidota bacterium
CGGTCCCCCGGAACGCAGCCGGCGGCGCGAATCATCCCAATCAGCCGATCACGCGTCTGCCGAATGGGGATGGCGACATCGGCCGCGTGCATGATCCGTTCTTCACCGATCGTCCCATCCAGATCATCCACACCGAATGCCAGAGATTGCTGTGCTGTTTCCCTTCCGATCATGGGCCAATATGATTTGATATGAGCAAAGTTATCCATGTATATCCTGGAAACAGCGTAGTTCTTCATGTCCTCAATCCTGGTTGTTTCATTTACATCCGACATTTGATTATCTCCATTCCTGAATTTTAACGGGATAAATGCATTAAATCCGTTGGTCTCATCCTGCAACTGCCTTAACCGTTCCATATGATCGATTCGATGCTCGTATTTTTCGATATGGCCATAGAGCATCGTGGCATTTGAAGGAATACCCAATAGATGTGCTTCCCTATGAATCTCGAGCCACTGGTCAGATGTTGCTTTGTCTTCGCAAATCTCGGCTCGAACTTTCTCATCAAATATTTCAGCTCCACCTCCCGGCAGGGAATCGAGGCCGTGATCCTTTAAAATCTTCAAGCCTTCTATTACCGATACCTTCGCCTTTCTAAACATGTACTCGAGTTCTACTGCAGTAAATCCTTTGACATGCAGTTCCGGCCTCATCTTCTTGATATCCTCAATTATCTTCGCAAAATAATTCAGATCCATCTTTGGATGCACGCCCCCAACAATATGCACCTCGGTAACAGGTAGATCATTATAAGAGTGCACCTTATCTAATATTTCTTCTGCACTCAATTCCCAACCTTCATCTTTCTGCTTCAACAAGCGGGAATAGGAGCAGAATTTGCAATCGAAAACGCACATATTTGTTGGTTCAATATGAAAATTTCGATTGAAAAATGTATCCGATCCGAAACGTTTTTCCCTAATATAATTTGCCAGACTCCCCACAAAGCTCAAGCTTCCTTTCTCAAAAAGAAGCAGACCATCATCGAAAGAGATGCGCTCCCCTTCCATTACCTTTAATGCAATATCCTGAAGGTCCTGTGTTTGAACAGATTGAAGAAATGGTTCGCCAATTGAAGAATTTACGTTATTTCCCATTTTCGCAGTTACGGTATTCCTATGCTTTATATTTTAACAAAATGCTTGACGATATTAGTATTCTCACTGGAAACTTTGATAATATAAGTCCCCCGATCCAAAAATTTTATGTTTATCGGCCAGACGATCGACCGAACATTTCTCATGTTAAAGGATTCGATCTCGCGACCAAGAATATCAAATATCTGAACGGTAATATCACCCGGCGCCAAGTCAATTCCTTTTAAATTAATATAATCGTTAGCCGGATTAGGATATAAACTTAAGTTATTTTCAAAACTTCGATCCACGATGCCGACCAGGGAATCATTACACAAGCATAGATGCCATCCAAGAAAAGTATCCGTGTCGTTGGGATATGTATCCCATTCATTCATGCCTGTCGACCATACCAGCTGTGCGCCTGTTACGCTATGTTTGCGAACCATGGTGGTATTTTGCGTGGAGTCAGAACCCACCGGCCAACTATTACCAGGGTTGACACCTATTTCACCAATTATATCCGTGCCCACAAATCCCTTCACAATATATACGGCATCATTTCCATTGAACATGGGTGAAGAATACAATTGATCTGCCTTGGCAGTGAATTTAGTGGCTGCAGAATTTTGGCATAATACATACACATCTTCCGAATTTACTTTTCCTGTGAGGGGAATATTGGATACGGTGGAACCTCCATTGAACGATATTTCTATGCTGTACCCATGAACCAATAGATCGATTGTTGCACTCGTAGGATTAAAAAGTTCTATACACTTGTTAAACGAAGTGCCTTCGATATATTCCGAAATAAATATATTATTACAATTTTGCCCTCGAACCGAGAACGAGAAGCAATTTATGGCCAGGAACATCGTAATAACGAGGATCCATTTCATTGTATAACCGGCTGTATTTTCCATGAGGTTATTGTTTAACAAAGTTATCAATATTTACGGTAATTATCTTGAATATTTGTGCTTAAATTCCTACTCTCCGTGCAAACTTAACTCATTTGCCATAAAAGAAGTATATATAACTATTTAACGTCCGGAATTTGCTGATAAAGCGTAGTTTTGGGTTAGTAACTGGTACAATCCTTGTTGTAAATTACCGTCCTATTGTATTAAAATACCTTATTACTTGTTTCTTTATCCAAACAAACATTTTGTTTGCGTCTAACATCAAATCTTCCTTGATAAACTCTTTTCATCGGAATCTACTATTCGCGGTGATCGCCATCTGTTTACCTCAGGTAACGTTTTCGCAATCGGAATTTAATTGCAATATCAAATCGCGAACAAACATGACCGATAATAATAAGGCCCGGAAGTCATTTCTTAAAGCCATGGAGGATTTGAAGCTTAACAGATTTGCAGAAGCTTACACCCTTCTTATAAAATCTTTTGAGCTGGACACCAACTTTATTGCAGCTTATTATGTGATAGCCGATGTAAAAAGTTTCAATGATCAATTGGAAGATGCCAAGTATTATTATGAAAAGGTGATTCAAAAATGTCCGGATTATTCCGACCATATCTATTACAGGTTGGGTACTATCTCATATGAGCTGGGAGAATTTGGCGATGCTTCACAGTACTTTGGGAAATATGTTTCTATTGATGGTGTAGACATTGAAAAATTATTGGAGGCAAAGGCGTTTATAATAAAAAGTGATTTTTATCACGATCTGTTTAGCAATCCTGTACCATTTGACCCTCAACCGGTAGCGAATCTTTGCACTGAGAAAGGTGAGTATTTACCGATCCTCTCACCGGATAATGAGATTATCCTCTTCCTGAGAAAATATACGAAGATCATCAAGGGGCCTTATCCTGACAAAGAGGATATTGAAGAATTTACCATAAGTTACAAGAAGGATAACTTGTTCGATGTGGGTGAGGTTATGCCTGCGCCATTTAATCAAAGTTCGTTTAACCAGGGCGGTGCAAGTCTTTCTATAGACAATAATCAGATATTCATCACGCTTTGCGGTGCTTTGGGGAATTACGGACAATGCGACATCCATACTTCTACCTATAGCAATGGTCAATGGAGTCCTCTAGAAAATCTTGGTCCTCAGGTTAATTCAGAAAGATGGCAATCGCAGGTTTCTCTCGCACCGGATGGTAATACCTTGTACTTCTGCAGTACCAGGGAAGGAGGCTATGGAGGATATGATATTTGGAAAACAATTAAGGATGAGTCGGGAAAATGGGGTGCCGCGATTAATTTAGGGCCAATAATCAATACTGAAGGAGACGAAAAGTCGCCTTTTATTCACCCTGATAATGCGACATTCTATTTTATATCCAATGGCAGAATGGGTGTAGGAGGCATGGACATATTCAGCTGTAAAAGACTCAATGAAATAAAATGGACGACACCAAAAAATATCGGTTATCCAATTAATTCCACTGCCGACGAGATCGGATTTTTTGTAAGCACTGACGGGAAATATGGGTACTTTTCTTCTGACAGGCCGGGAGGTTACGGTAGCTCCGATATCTATTCATTTAAGCTACATGAAGATGCCCGCCCGGAGAAAGTACTTTTTTTAAAAGGAGAATTGAAAGACGAGAAAGATAAAATTCTTCCCATTGAAAGTATACAGCTAAAAAATCTGAGTACCGAGGAAACAATCGATATCGAAGTAGACTTGACAACAGGTAAATACGTTCATGTTCAGATATTCGATAGCAGCGACTATATGTTATCCGTTCAGAAAGAAGGATATTTTTATGATACCCAATATATTTCGCAGGACGATTCGGTCTTTGACAAACCGATTCAGATCGATCTTGAAGTGAAGAAATACAAAAAAGGATCCTCTTTCACAATTGACAATATTCATTTCGATACCAATAAGTACAATCTAAAAAATGAATCACGCTCTGAGTTAATGAGTCTGGTCGACTTCATGAAGCTGAATAAGAACGTGCGAATATCTATCAACGGTCATACTGATAATATAGGCAACGAAGATGATAATCTTTTGCTATCGCAGAACAGAGCCAAAGCGGTGTATGAATTTATTGGCCAGAATGGAATTGGCCAAAAGCGCCTGAGCTACGAAGGATATGGAGAAACCATTCCCGTAGATGACAATGAAACGCAATCAGGCCGGGCAAAAAACAGAAGGACGGAGATTGTGATATTGAAGAAATAATGCTGAACACTTGTAATGGAGGGCTGATGGTTTGTGTATGGTGCGTTTGCATCGCGTAGGGTGTATATGCGCTATACACAGTGTTACCACCTGTTATTAATACGTTCTTATTATTTCAGTTCTGTATTTTTGTTTCAATCTTTCGATTATTTCTTCGTCCATATTATTCCCCCATATATAAATTGCTCTGAGTTTTTTCAGGTTCAATAATGCGTCAGGTAAATCAGTTAATTGATTATTGTTAACTCCGAGTACTTCTAAATTCGATAAAGTCCCAATTTCTTTTGGAAGAGAGTCAATACTATTATATCCAATATAAAGAGTCTTAAGTCCTTTAAGTTGAAATATCTCTTCAGGGAATTTTGAAAAATTATTTGTGTGTATGCTTAAGTATTCAAGATTCTTTAATTCGGTTACACCTCTTGGAAGTCGTTCTAGTCCTTCATTATTAATGGTTAGCTCTAACTGGCTTAAATAATCTCCGTTTTTATATCCTTTTTTCTTATTGGAGATTATTTTGCCCGCCTCAAGTTGAATACAAATTTCAATGATCAGTGAATCAATATAAGCCCTACTTATCTCCGCTGAATCACTAATTGCTCCCGCTAAGTAGTCGAATTTATAATTCTCTTTTCCATAACAATTACACGTTATAAAGTAAGAAGTGATAAAACGTTCCATGGAACGATTACTATCAAATTGATAACTCCATTTATAATCATCCGTAGTTGACGAAGTTAAAAGCACACCAGAGTTTGGAATTCTTATTTCATTATCTGTAAACCAATTGTTTGGTAGCTTTCTAGAGTTCTTAATTCCAAAAATGATAGCGAAATTTTGTTCTTCACCAATAAATGGTTTTTTATTATCCCCCAAAAATATTTCGCTGCCAACTGACCAATTTAAATGATATAGAGTAAAAAAACTGATGTAAAAAATTATTAAAAGAGATTCATAAATAATCCGCCTCTTTATTTCAAACTTTTTTAGCAGAAAACTGATTCCAATAAGTACTGAATAAATCCCATATAAGTATAAAACTGCAAAAATCCCATATAATCCATAGATGAAGAATATCACATAAAGTCCGAATAATAAAACCGCAATGCTAAAGGTATATATTGGGTTTTTGAATTCCATCCTTATTGGTGGTAACGGTCTTGCTAAAAAGCGTTTTAATGATTTTTTAGCTTTTTGTTGGGCGCTGTAATTTAATTATTTCACCAATTAAGTCGGATTATTCGATCCTTGAAAGTTGTATTGTGGAGCCCTCTAATAGCATTAATAGCACTGCCTTTGCCCCTCATTTTTATAAATGCGAAGCCTCGTCCACGACCTGTGTAAAAGTCAGTTGGTATTGTAACTTTAATCACTTCTCCATACTTTGAAAATAACGTGTTCAATTCATGTTGCTGCGTATCGTAATCTATGTTTTCAATATAAATGTCGTTAGTAATCGTAGGTTTGACATGTTGTTTTTGGTTTTTAATTGCGATTCTCTTTGTCGGTTCCCTTTGAAGTTGATTACTTATTTTTTTAATCTCATCCTTTCCCCATATATTTCTAAGAATAGACGTAGGAGTATTGGAGTTATCTATAAGGTTCAAAATTCGCAGGAGACTAAGAAAAGGTAGAGGCGAAGAAAAGTGGTAAATAGAAGTTCTACCTAATTTCGTCATCATATTTTGGACGTGCGCATTAATAATCTTGGGCTTATAGCCCATGACTTTCAATTCCTCGAATACTTTTTTAACCCCTTCTTCACATTCTTTCGGTGTTCTAACCTTTAATCTTTTAATATCTCTTTGAGAGATTCTTTTGCTTCTCGCAGCATTGACAATCTTTTGTCGAGAGAGGACATTAACCAAGATGCCTTTATTCTGTGCCATGTCGATGATCTTCCTATAATCGTCCCAGTCAACTAGCTCCAGATGACTATAAATTTGTTTAGGAGATAAGAGTTGTCCATTTTTACCAAAAAGGATAATCAGCATTTCTTCTCTGGACAAATTCAAGAAATCAAATGCTTCGATGTGACGTTGGTCTTCTTCGGTAAATACGGATTTACTGTGAAGAATTATTGAAAATGAATTCTTGTCGCTTTTTAACTCAGGTGCTACTAAATCATTTTGTTTCATTAAGTTGTATATGCGTCTTATCCCTTCTCCCATCTCACGCATATATCCGATTTCCTTAAGCACTCTTGCTACTAATGAATTCCTTGATTGATGTACCCCCGATAATTCAGTCAACTCTTTGATTTTAATATTGGACAGAAGGCCTCCGGGAGAAGTAATGTCCATTCTGTCATCGAAAATCTTTATCTCAATGTTCCTTCCTTCAATACTATAGTCTCGATGAGCTATTGCGTTAGTTAAAGCTTCCCTGCACGCATCCTCAG
>JACZTA010000212.1 GCA_022573915.1 Bacteroidota bacterium
ACTTACTCATGGCTGGGTAGATTGTAGATATAAGTCTTCAAATACCAAAACTTACCCATGCATGTGGGATAAACCACGACAACTCACTGTTTATGAAGGAAATGGATATGAATGTGCTCATGGCGGAAACGCGCATATTTGTACCGCCGAAGATGCTTTAAGCGGCTGGCAATCAAGTGCTCCACATAATGACGTCATCATCAATAAAGGCATCTGGAAAACCAATAAATGGAATGCCATTGGGATTGGTATCTACGAAGGCTATGCCACAATCTGGTTTGGTAATGATGTCGATCCTGCCGGTGAGCCACGGGTATGCAAGTAGTAACTTTTGAATTTGATTTGAGAGACACCTGATACCTGAATATTTTAGCCAAACTCTGCTTTCCCCTTATTCTGTTTTAATAAATTTCTTTACTTTTGACTTAAATTCAAATTTATGGCAAACGACTTACTAAAAGGTAAAAAAGGAATAATATTCGGCGCATTGGATGAAAAATCCATCGCGTGGAAAGTAGCAGAAAGAGTCTATGAACAAGGAGGGAAACTGATCCTGACCAATGCTCCTATAGCCCTGCGTATGGGTAAGATCAATGAGCTTGGCGAGAAAGTAAATGCGGAAATTATAAGCGCTGACGCCACAAGTACTGAGGACTTGGAAGCGTTGATCAATCAGTCAACAGAAAAGTTTGGAGGTAAGATTGATTTCATTCTACATTCCATTGGCATGTCGCCCAATGTCAGGAAGAAAAAGTCCTACACCGATATTAATTACGACTACTACCTCAAGACTTTGGATATATCAGCAATATCTCTGCACAAGGTATTGCAAACGGCATTTAATCTGGACGCGATCAGCGAGGGTGGCTCAGTAGTAACCTTGTCTTATATAGCTGCTCAGAAAACATTCCCGGGATATGGTGATATGGCTGAAGCCAAAGCAATGCTTGAATCCATTGTGCGCAGTTTTGGGTATCAGTATGCTATTAAAAATAAGGTTAGAGTTAATTCGATCTCTCAGTCCCCTACCATGACTACTGCCGGTTCGGGAGTTACTGATTTTGATAAGTTTTATGCTTTTGCGGATAAACTCGCGCCTCTTGGCAATGCCAGCACAGAAAGTTGCGCCGACCTATGCATAGCTTTATTCTCGGATCTTACCAAGATGGTCACCATGCAGAATATTTATAATGACGGTGGTTTTTCAACCACAGGTATGAGCGAGAAATTATTTGAGATGTTTAAATAACGGGAATACCCGATTATTTAGGGCTAGGTGCATCCGACTTCTTTTCAGCCTTCTCAGTCTTTTCAGACTTACCGTTCTTCTCTGGTTTACTAACCTTATCTGTAATCTCTGTTTTTTTTATTTTATCCGTCTGTTTGCTCCCCTTTTCTTCCTTTGCCGATTTCAATTTCCTTACAGAGATCTTGATACAATCCTCTTTCTTATCAAAATCGGCATAGATAGTATCTCCCTTACTCATTTCAGCCTTTAGAATCTCCTCGGAGATAAGGTCTTCAAGATGTTTTTGAATAGCCCGGTGTAATGGACGTGCCCCAAACTGTGGATCATAACCTTTCTCAGCCAGAAAATCTTTTGCAGCTTCTGAAAGCTCCAATTCGTATCCAAGATTATTTATCCTTCCAATAACATCTCTCAATGCTATTTCAATGATCTCCTTAATATGTCCCTTATTCAGGGAATCAAAGATCATCACATCATCGATCCTGTTGAGGAATTCAGGTGAAAAAGTTCTTTTCAAGGCAGTTTTAATAATACTTTTCGATCTCGTTTCAGCTTCACCCTCTGCACCGGTTGCAAATCCAATTCCGTCACCAAAGTCCTTCAATTGCCTGACTCCAATATTGGATGTCATGATGATGATCGTATTCTTGAAGTCAACTTTTCTACCTAATCCATCGGTCAGAATCCCATCATCCAGCACTTGCAATAGGATATTAAACACGTCGGGATGTGCTTTTTCTATTTCATCAAGAAGAATTACCGCATAAGGCCTTCTTCTAACTTTTTCAGTCAGCTGGCCACCCTCTTCATACCCAACATATCCGGGAGGTGCACCGATTAGGCGTGAGAGGGAGAATTTCTCCATATACTCACTCATATCGATCCTGATCAGCGAATCCTCAGTATCAAAAAGATAAGAAGCCAAAGCCCGCGCAAGTTCTGTTTTACCAACACCTGTTGGGCCTAAGAATATAAACGATCCGATAGGTTTATTCGGATTTTTCAATCCTACCCTATTCCGTTGAATTGCTTTAACAACTTTATCGATTGGAGGATCCTGTCCAATAATTCTTTTCTTCAGATCCTCGCGCATATGGAGCAATCTCTTGCTTTCCTTTTGAGCGACACGTTTTACAGGGATGCCGGTCATCATTGCCACCACTTCAGCTACTTCGTCTTCGGAGACGGTATGCCGCTTAATATCACTTTCTTCCTGCCACTCTCTCTTTGCCTCCTCCAGATCCTGGAGTAATCGTTTTTCAGTATCTCTTAGCTTGGCAGCTTCCTCATATCGCTGACTCTTAACCACCTTATTTTTTTCTTGCTTGATCTCTTCGATCTTCTGTTCCAGATCGAGGATCTTTTGTGGAACATGTATGTTCACAATATGCACACGTGCACCCACTTCATCCATGGCATCAATTGCCTTGTCGGGTAAATGCCTGTCGGTGATATATCTTTCAGTCAGGTTGACACAACTTTCAATCGCTTCAGGGGTGTAGGTAACGTGATGATATTCCTCGTAGCGTTCCTTGATATTATTTAAGATCTCTTTTGCTTCCTCAACGGTAGCAGGTTCTACGAGCACTTTTTGAAATCTTCTGTCCAGTGCACCATCTTTCTCAATATACTGACGGTATTCATCTAATGTAGAGGCGCCAATACATTGTAACTCTCCACGTGCCAATGACGGTTTAAGTATATTTGAAGCATCCAGCGAACCGGTTGCTCCTCCCGCACCGACAATGGTATGAATTTCATCTATGAATAAGATGACATCCTGATTCTTCTCCAGTTCGTTCAAAATGGCCTTCATCCGCTCTTCAAACTGTCCTCTATACTTGGTTCCAGCTACCAGAGAAGCCAGATCGAGCATCACAATACGTTTTTCGAATAATACCCGGGATACTTTTTTGCTGATAATACGTAAGGCCAATCCTTCTACTATAGCAGTTTTACCTACTCCGGGATCACCAATAAGTATAGGATTGTTCTTTTTCCTTCGACTTAGGATCTGGGAAATACGTTGAATTTCGACCTCTCTGCCTACAATAGGATCGAGCGCCCCATCTTCAGCCATCTTAGTGATGTCCCTTCCAAAATTATCGAGAACAGGAGTTTTAGATTTAGATTCAGCTGACCTCCTGGAAGTCCTTCCAAAGTTCTCCTTTTCTTCCTCTTCAAATTCCTCTTCAGAGGATTCATTTGTAAACTCACTCTTAATATCCTGATGAATAAATTCGAGTTCCGCTTTGAATGTCTCGTAATCCAGATCGAAATGCTGCAGGATCTGAGCAGCCAGATTTTCTTTATTCTTTAAGATGGAAAGCATTAAATGCTCGGTTCCGATTACTTCATCGTTGAGCATCTTAGCCTCTAAAAATGAAACCTTCAATACTTTCTCAGCTTGTTTAGTTAATGGAGGGTTACCTCTTTTCACAGAATGAGTAGCCTTATCTTTAATCGCATCTTCTATCGCTTTCCTAAGCAGACTGATATCGATGTCAAGAGATTTGAGTGCCCTGATGGCTAATCCTTCGCCTTCACGGATCATTCCTAATAACAGATGTTCCGCACCGATGTAGTCATGTCCCAGACGAAGTGCTTCTTCGCTGCTGAACGAAATGACTTCTTTAACCTTTGGTGAAAATTTACCTTCCATTTTGATTCCTTGTATTGAGTAAGTAAAAGTACAAAATAAATTTAGTGCTCATTATAAAACAAACTGAATTGAGTAAAAATAGTACACATTATTATCAACATTGATTATTATTTAAGCCTATAGTCAATTTACAAAAACTACGCCAACACAAATTAGGATCAAAGCATCAGGATCCTTCTTACCCAGAGATTTCGAAGCTGAACTTATCTAAAAACAGCTAATCACAATAATAAATTCCATCTGCCACAATGACACTTCGAATATTCTCATGCTTATACATATTGTGTACGAAATTTGAAGCCAATTTGATACATGATTAGAAAAAAGAGTTTATTTTATTTTATTTTATATTTGCCTAATCTTAACAAAAATTGATTGCTCATGAAGTTTGAATTGGACGAACAAGATTCGCACACCATATTAAGAGTTAAAGAAGAAAAACTTAATTCAGTGGTTGCACCAAATCTCAAAGCTGAGATTGTTTTATTGATCAACAAAGGCAGGAATAACTTAATATTTGATTTGTCGGAAGTTAAGTTTGTCGATTCCTCAGGGTTGAGTGCTTTATTAATTGCTCACCGGCTATGCAACAACGCCAACGGTACTTTCGTCATCTCAGAGTTACAGGAAAATGTATCCAAGCTGATCAATATTTCACAGTTGGATAATATCATGAATATAACCTCAACGGTCAGCGAGGCAATTGATCAAATCAGTGGCGGCGGATCAGTTGATAAAAGTTCCGACAACGGCGAGTAAATTTTAGTCTCCCACAATCTTATTTATTACATTTATATTTTTACCCGTTGGGAGAAATGGATTTCGAGGTAACCATACTTGGAAGCAACTCAGCCATACCTGCGTATGGCAGGCATCCATCTGCCCAGATAATTAAAGTCAACGAGAAATTATATTTAATCGATTGCGGCGAAGGTACCCAGAGCCAATTTGTTCGTTTTAAAATAAAGAAGAGCCGAATCAATCATATCTTCATAAGTCATCTTCATGGCGATCATTTCTTCGGGTTATTCGGGTTGATCACTTCGTATAATCTGCTCGACCGGCAAAAACCATTGCATATCTACGGCCCCGCCAAGTTGTTTGACCTGATGTCGTATCAATTGCAAGTTTGTAATACAAAATTGAAATACGATCTGGTAAAACATATTCTTAGATCCAGATCTCCGAAACTGATTTTTGAAAATTCTGAAATTACCGTTGAAACAATAATCCTGAATCACAGGATACCCTGCAACGGATTCCTGTTCAAAGAGAAAAAGCAAGGTAGAAAGATCCTGAAGCATAAAACAGATGCATACAAGGTGCCTGTGGAATTCATGGAATCCTTGGTAGCAGGGAAGGATTTTGTAAGTGAGAAAGGGGTGGTAGTAAAAAATGAAAAGCTTACTAAAGATCCGCCTCCTCCCCGATCCTATGCTTATTGTTCAGATACTGCTTATGATGAATCGATCGTTAAACAGATTAAAAATGTTAATCTACTATATCATGAAACCACGTTTGCAAAAGACCTGAAACAAAAAGCGAAGGATACCTTTCATTCAACGACAACACAAGCTGCCAGTATAGCGAAGAAAGCAAAGGTGGGAAAACTGCTCATTGGTCATATTTAGGCTAAGTATAAGGATGTTTTGCCGCTTCTCGAAGAGGCAAAAAAAATATTTAAAAATGTTATTATTGCTGAAGAAGGCGATCGAATTTTAATAACCAAGGCTAATAAATAATCGCTATGGGGCATTTAAATATCAAGGTTCAGGGTAATGTTCAGCGGGTGTATTATAGAGCTTCTGCAAAAGAAGCAGCTATCCAAAATCATGTAACCGGCTTCGTTAGAAATGAATCCGACGGTTCGGTATACATTGAAGTCGAAGGTAGCGATGAAAATTTGAATAGCTTTATTGAGTGGTGCTGGAAAGGAACCCCTTCTTCAGAGGTGGAAGAAGTAATGATCGAGGACGGAGACTTAAAAAATTTCTCAGATTTCGTGATCTCAGATTAGGATGGGAAGCAGTAGGCTATTTCTTGCAATTCCATTAAAGGAGGAGGCGACTACTGATATCAAAGAGTTCATTGATTCGAATAAAGGGATCACGAATATTCGCTGGACAAAAACTGAAAACCTTCATCTCACAGGATATTTTTTAGGCAATGTGGATGATGGGCTGATTGACGAGATAGATGATCAACTTCTAAAAGTGGCATCTATCACAAAGGAATTTGACCTTCAATTCCAAAAATTTATGGTAATCCCCAAACCTCAATACCCCAAGATGATATGGGCCAGGTTCAGGGATTCAGAATCGTACGTGCAACTATCCAATAACATTCAAAAATATGTTTCAGAGATAGTGGAGTTGAAGGAACAAGTGAGAAAACCAGTCCCACATATTACTATTGGTAGATTCAAAAAAAATACCCGGTATAACTTTACCTCGTTTAAAAATGAGAATAACCTCGCGGATATGCACGTTGACCAAATGGAACTTTGGGAAAGCAAACTACATTCCGAAGGACCCATTTACTCAAGTCTGAAAAAATACAAATTAGATGCTGTCTGAGCGACAGGGGGTATCACTCAATATTGATAAACGGAATGCCGTTACGTCTGACCTTTAAAAATCTTCTTCCAAAGAAATCAATGGAGCGGGTGATGCCAACATTCAGGTAGATACCATGATCCTGATAGTTACTGCTTAGTTTGTACAAGATGTCCCCAACAGAAG
>JACZTA010000213.1 GCA_022573915.1 Bacteroidota bacterium
ATTGCTCTATCTTATTTGTTCCTCTTAAAATATAGGTAGAGGTTAAGAAAAAACTTAATTCGTTCTTAAAATATTGCCTGTATAGAAAAATATGGAAGATAAAATCATTTGTTCCGGTGGTGGGTTGTGCAGAAGGACCCTTTATTAATACGAACTCATCACCTGATACAGGATTCTGGTAAACAACATACGTTTGATCATAATCCCCTACCGGTATCTTCATGCCCATACCCACAGTCAACTCGGTTTGGTGCTTTACATTTTTTATATTAAACACATCATATCGGGGAAACAAAATTAAGTCTGATATTCCTTTCCCCTTTATTTCCCTTCCTCCGGCCAAGCGTTCTGTTCTGTCTAAATAATATCCCAATTCAACAGACATAGTTAATTCGTTGGTAAGCCCATAGCCTATCCTGGAATATTGGTAAATATCTCTTTTAAGCTCGAAGAGCTTAATGGGAGATAATGTATTACCGCTTTTTGTTTTATCGGAGGCAAAATATTGTAAGTAACCGGCCAGTTCCAATTGATTCTTTTGCAACACTCCCTGAGCCGCTCCTCCAGCTATGGGGCTTCCACCACCACAGCACTGTCCATATAAATAATGGGCATTGAATAATGTACATATGCTTATTATGCTTAAAAGAATTTTTCTCATATGCTCATGTTTTAGTACATTAGAAATTGCTTAAGACGGAAATACCTGCACCATTATAGGCAGGTATATACCTGCATACACCGCCCGCACATTGCCAGCCCTCACTCTGCCTGCCATAGGTCAACAAAAACTTATGGCTTCCTTTGGAGTAAGATGCTGACAAGGTATAGAAGTGAATTTCCGGATTTTTCCCCAAATTAACTTCATCAATCACAGCGAAACTGTAATGTGGTGCAATAGTAAACTCTAACAAGCCGTATATCCAGTCTCCCTTATCTTGTCCGGTCATTAAGTATTGAACTTCGCCTCTAAGATTTATCTTTTTTCTAATTCTATAGGAAAGATCAGCCAAGAATATGTGGGCATATACCTTCCCTATTTTTTGCTGTAATCGCTGATCGTAATCCAGATATTGATAAGAAACAATGCTCTTTAATTTTTTGGAAATTTTCATATCCCCTTCGACGTATACCGATTCATAATATTTTTCTTTCCAATCTGCATCATGTACTTTTGAGTAGTTCAACAATAGGGTTTTGCCAATTTTCGGGGAATAGGTTATTTCGCCTTGAATCCCTTGTTCACTGGTTCCGGTGGATGTGAAGGGATAGCGGGTAAATTCTTTTAACGAGTAAAATTTAGCAATAGGCGGTAAAAAATTTAAGAAATAGTCCAGCCCTTGAGCTGTTGGGTTAGACCGGAAATCAAACTGAATAATGCGTTTATATTGGCCTGAAACACCTAATCCTTTAGTTGCATAGGAAGCATTGATATAATATACTTTCCCCTCATTTTTATTTCTGAAATTTATATAATCAAGTGGATCTGTTGATTTGCGGGCAATTTCTCCTTCGAGGTTTAACTTCTTGTATCCTATCTGAGTCCTATAACTATAAGCCTCCACATAGGCAGGATATGTTGTATCGAAATCTCCCACAGGGTAATATCGGCTTACATAACTAAAACCGGATGTCCATTTGAATTTACTTTTCTCATTGATGAAATCAGATATATCGATTTGCGCATCTCCACCTCTGATGATCGAAGTATCCTTACCAAAAAAGTGGCGTGGTTTGCCGCTAATTCCTGTTAAATGTATCTTATCTGCTATCGTATATCCAAGTCTAATACCATCTAAAGCATTATCAATTCCCAACCCTCTGTCCTGATAGGTTCTTAAAAGCAGCCCGTTGCCAAACTGAACATAATAATCACCCGCAGTTATTTCAAATTCATCTTTTTTATAATTAATATACCTAAATGGAATACCTTGCCCTTTCGTTTTGATGCTATAGCCAATTAAAGGATGCTGAAAAGCCTCGTACCGAAGCCCGGCGGTTAATCCTTGGTACCTGTATGTAAACTCCCCCCAGGAGTTTAATCCCATCTTTTGTTGAGGAAGAAAAAATATGGTCGAATCTTCCTGATAGTATTGAAAGTCTACCTGAATATTCCCGGTGAATGAACCGGCATTTACAAAATTTTCTGAGGATTTTTGTGAAGTGGCTGGATTCGATAAAAGCATCAAGCTAAGTAAAGGTACGTTGAAAAATTTCATCCATTATCGAGTTAATTCAAAGAACGGTTACTGCCCGGAAATTTCTTTGATCTTTTCCTCCAATTCATATTCATCACCTTCTATATAGCTATTATGTGTCCATACAATCTCTCCATCTTTATTGACTAAAGCAGTAAATGGAGGATTAGAAAATCCTAAAGCTCTCATAAGATCTTGATTAGAGTCTAACAATATATTGTATGGCCATCGTTTACCTTCCACAAAAGCGCTGATCTTAGATGTAGCTCTACTATCATCAATACTCACCGCATATATTTGAACGCCTGTTTTCTGTTGCCAATCTTCATATAGCTCTGCTACATTGTTTAATTCTCTGATACATGGCCCGCACCAAGTTGCCCAAAATATGAATATGATAGGGTTTTCTCCGTTATTAATTTTGGAAACATCAACATATTCTCCTTCAATATTCTTGACTTTCACAGCAGGCAATTTTTTCCCTGTTTGAAAGTCGTATTTCACAAATAAAAAAGATTGAAATGAAATGGTAAAACCAATCAAAAGAAAAGTTAAAAAATATTTTTTTTTCATTATTAGTTCATTTCAATAAAAAAAAACCCCATACTTAAGCGTAAATATGGGGTTTATGCTATATAAAATTATTTATTATTGTAATACATTCAGCTTAATTACCTTGCTAGTTTGTTCTGCTTTAACTTTCAAATAATAAATTCCGGGAGAAAGCCATGCGACATCTATATCTAAATTTTCGGTTGTACCACCAACTATTTGGCCGTCATATAGGGTGCTTACTTTCTGTCCTATGCTATTAAATAATTCAACTTCAATATCTGAAGTAGTTACCTGATTAATAGAAACTGTCGCACGATCTGTAACGGGATTAGGATAGACTGAAATTTGTGCTATTCCATCCATATCAGTGATTCCTGATGCAACAGAAGTAGTATCAAATCCTGCACTGAGCAGTGCATTTCTCAATGCCGTTTCTACCGGCGCTGACCAGCCAACATTGGTCCAGTAACTCGTGCTGGCACCCGGGTCAGTAATATTTGGAATAAGTAAAACAAATAAAGGGATATAGCCAGGATTAGGGCTATAATTTGCATCATAATATCCGTAATCAGAACTGCATTTTTGAAATGATGGATAAGTGGCACCATAGGTAGCCTTAAAAGCATTAATCTGAGCGTTCGTCTCGGTGTTATCCACATCCATGCCGAAAATGTAAAGTTTCTTAGTGCCCATCCCATAATCCTGCCAGATGCTTTCCAAAGCGGGAGTAGATGTTACACATGGCGGACACCAAGTAGCCATGAAATCTAAAATAACTGCATTACCGGCAGCTAGTACGTCGTGAAGGGTATAAGTGTCGATACCTTGGCTTTCTGTTTTAGTCCAGTTAGGGACTGATTGTGCCATGATCATGGCATTGAATGCCAACATCAATAGCAAAGTAATTAATGTTTTCATGAAGGTTTATTTTAAGGTTTAACGATCTTTAAACTGAATGTAAAGATAACATTAATAAATTAATTAAGCAATTAATTAATTAATTAGCTATATCTCCCCAAATATGTTACCTTTGAACTCATTAATCTCCTGATTCCCAACGGTAGGATTAGGATTCAACCTATAAATAACGTTAATATGATGAATAGTAGTGATATAAATGGTTTATTAAAGAAAGAAGCAGTACAAGAATATACGTCGGAGTTTGAAGAATTAAACAACCCGATGGAGGAACTTACGGATATTTTTTGCTTAAGCGGAAGCATGACAAGATTTAAGATCCTTTACATATTAATGAAGGAAGAAAAGGTTTGTGTAAACAGTTTTTGTGAAATTTTTGACATATCCTCACCTGCTATATCACAACATCTTAGAAAATTAAAGGATTTCGGTTTGATAAAGAGTAGAAAATCTGGGCAGTATGTAATTTATTCTATAAATGAAAAATATCTACATATCTTAAGTGAAGTATTCAAATTATATGAGAATACTAAGGCCGAATTAGTTATTGCTTAGAGAAAGAAGTTGGTATTAAAACTAATGTGACTCATTAAAATTAAAATAAAATGAAAAAGCAAATTTTAGCTCTGTTTGGTCTTGCCATATTGGGTGTTTTCTTGGTTTCATTTGCCAATGCACAAACAACTCATGTCGTTTTTGTCGGTAATGGGGGATTTTCACCGGATTTGTTTGTTGTAAATGTAGGTGACGAGGTACAGTTTAAACTAGATCTGGCTAATAATAGCGGTACTCATTATTCCACATCTACAAATATTCCAAATGGGGCTAGCTCATGGAATTATGCAATGTATTGTTCTACATGCGCCTACACAGTAATAGTTACGGATCCTGGTACTTATGATTTTGTAGATGCTAACAGCTCATTGACGGGATCTTTCTCAACCTCACCGACAGGTTTGAAGGAAAACGATAACAACTCAAACAGTTTGAACATTTATCCAAACCCTGTGCAAGGAAATAGTTTTATCAGCTATAATTTGGGTTCTGTGGACGGACAGATCATCATTACTAATATACTGGGTGAACAGTTGAATATTTACACACTGTCAGATAAATCAGGACAGATCACAATCAATGATGATCTTCCTCAAGGCCTTTATTTTTGTACGCTATGGGATAAAAATTCCGTAGTGAGTCAAAAGAAAATGATGGTGATCAAGTAGTAATAATTCACTAGTGTTGATGTCGTACTCCTTTTCCTATCAGATAATAATTAACAGGAAACGCGGCAATAAATCCGGCAATTAAGGCTAATAACATACCGGCCCAAAATATTCCAGTAGCCAGGCTTGCTTCCATCACTCCGGGAGTATAGACTTCTATGATGACCTCCGCTGTCTCCATGACCGCAATACTCAAACCTTCAGCATAAAGTACAATTTTAGCGGCCTTTGAAAAGCTAAACTTTGCTTTTAATAATGGGTACATCCCAAACAGGAAACCGAATAGGAACCCTAAAGAGACAGCTAAAATAATGCTGTTGACATTACCCAGTCAGGTGGCTCGGGCAATAATCATCCCGGCAACTTCTCCTAATCCACAACCGATGAGGCAATGCCACGTCGCACTAAAAGCGAGATGCGTTTGCGAAGGTTCCTTCTTACCATGCTCAGGCTGATCGTGATGTTGGTGCTCGTAATGTTCATGTTCCACAGGTTCTGATTTTTCCGGCGAGTTATTATTGTATTGATAATATTAATTCTACAACAAGTTTACCAACACCGATCATACCATTTTTTGTCCTAACCTGATATAAATAAATACCTTTTGACAATGTTCCTTTACTGATTGTAAGCTGCTCGTCATTTATATCATCAACCTGTTGGATCGCTTGTCCCAGCGCATTATAAAGTGTCCACGTCCACTTGTCTTTTATTCCCTGAATTTCGATTGTTGCAAAGTTGTTGAATGGGTTCGGATAAACGATAACAGATAGGTTCTGTGTTGTTGCAGGTTCAATACTAACTAGAGCCGGACAACCTAATGTTTGTAATTCACTTAATACGGCTATTCTCCTTTTAGCAATAAAAGGTTTGAGGCCTGGAAATCCAGGTATATTATAGTTCAGGTTATCTTCAAATACCGCATTATTGTAAAACTTATTTGTATCTGCGTAAAGATCCGTTCGTATCATGTCGGCAATACTGTCAATTTTAGGTGACAAATAAGTAGTGTCAAATGCGGTTTGAGCAAACTTACACACCCATCCTAAATAGCGATTATAATAATAAGGATCATCAAGCATGCGCGTTGCAAGTGGCCGGATTGCGGCGCCGGGTGAGAAATATAGTACACTGACATTTTGAGCTTGTGTAATGCTCATGCCGTGACGTGCAGTGCCCACTCCAAGATTAAAGTCCCAGGCAATCCAGTAAAACCTATTATCTCCTGGCCGGTGATAGATATAGAAGTTATTACCTAGCCATGGATATGAATCAAAATTGACGAATAATGACATGGCGGCCCAGGCCTTAATATAGGAATCCGTGTACATTATTGCTTCGAGTGAATCTTTGAATTCTGCCTGTGGTGTATTGTTGATTTTATCCAATAGGTTCACAAACCTGCTCCAATCATTAACCAGATTATTGGTTTTTAGTTCGTAGATTTTATCATAATCTGACGGGAGATTACCAAGATATTCCAGAGTTGACCCTCCCAGAGGTTCCCAGTTAGGATATTTTGGCAAGGCTTTATACAGATTACCAGACTTGTCCGCAAAATTGGTAGAAAGAAATGTTTTATCCAGCTGCTCCACCATGGTATACAGACACCAATACACTCCATTGATTGTTACGCGAGTGTATGTAATTCTTTGTGCAAGTATATTCTGTTCAATCAAAAAATCGGATATAATTTTAGAGCGCATCATAGAG
>JACZTA010000214.1 GCA_022573915.1 Bacteroidota bacterium
GGCAACCTTGTTTTTCCAGATAGCCCATTACTGCATCCGACCCTGGCCATGGATAATTGTTGGTTTGTGTGCGATCGTGCTATATCCTGAATTGGGAATAGAAGAAAAAAGATTGGGCTATGTGTATGCGATGAAGGATTTTTTGCCTGTCGGATTAAAGGGCTTGCTGCTGGCAGCTTTCTTCGCTGCTTATATGAGCACCATCTCCACCCAATTGAATTGGGGAGCAAGTTATATTGTCAACGACCTTTATAAACCTTTCATCGCAAAAGAAGCATCAGAAAAACGGCTGGTATTGGTATCAAGAATCACTACCCTTGCCCTGATGGGCTTCGCATTATGGATCACTACCTTGTTAGAGAGTATCACCGGCGTTTGGATCTTTCTTTACGAAGCCGGTGCCGGATTGGGACTGGTATTGATATTGCGATGGTACTGGTGGCGTATCAACGCCTGGACAGAGATCACAGCCAGCTTGACACCTTTTGTATTTTATGCTATATCAAGATACGTGTTACACCTTGAATTCCCACAGAGTTATTTTTTAACGGTCGGTGCCACTACGGTTGCCTGGGTAACTATAATGTATCTAACCAAACCGGAAAGCAGGGAGACCCTTGAGTCATTTTACAAGCGTGTACTTCCTGAAGGATTTTGGTCTCCTGTGAAAAGTGGATTGAACATTATGATAAAAGATTCCCGACTGCCATGGAGGATCGCATCCTGGCTCAGCGCCATTGTATTAGGTTATAGTGTGTTATTTTTAATTGGTAAAATGATATTCCATGAATGGGATTATGCGTTATTACATTTCGGTGTTGCCCTTGCAGGCCTGACCGGAATGATCTTTTCCATGTCTAAACAATCTAAAAAGGAATAGTATATATCTATCACTTAAATTCAAAGTCAGCAACATCTGGTTAAAGGTTATTCTTCCATGAAAATCCTTCTGCTCTGCAATAAACTTCCCTACCCACCCATGGATGGTGGTTCTATCGCCACATGGAACTTATTAAGCACGTTTTCAACCTTAGGAAATGATGTCACGGTTCTGGCCATGAATACGACCAAACATTATTATGAGATCGACGCGTTACCAAAGGAAGTGGTTGAGCTCGCGGAATTTCATGCGGTGGAGATTGATACATCTTTTACCGGTGCAGCTATGATCGCTAATCTCTTGAGTGGCAAGTCATATCATGTTGAACGATTCTCAGATCAAAAATTTGATGAAAAATTAATCGAGCTTTTAAAGCAAAATGAGTTTGATATTGTGCAGCTGGAAGGCTTGTACCTCAGCAGCTATGTTGAGACGATCAGAACACATTCCAAAGCAAAGATCTCGATGAGGGCCCATAATATTGAACATGAGATCTGGACAAGGATTGCTTCCAAGCAAACCAATCCGTTAAAACGGATATATTTGAACATTCAAAGTTCTCGGTTAAAAAAATACGAGGTGAACCGGTTATCCTTATATGATTTCCTGATTCCCATCAGTTCTCGCGATGAAGAACATTGGAGATCTTTTGGAGCAACGATACCAATTCATACCAGTCCCATTGGATTTAATGACGAGAGTCTTGTTGCCGATGAGAATAAGATCAAACCAAATTCCATATTCTTCATCGGTGCATTGGATTGGTTGCCGAATATAGAAGGGATTCTCTGGTTTTTAAAAAACGTTTGGAAGAAAATTCTTCCAACCAACCCCGAGCTTCAATGTAATATTGCCGGGCGTAACCCCGGAAAAGAAATGCAGAATCTTGACTTCCCCAATGTAAATATGTTAGGCGAAATTGAAGATGCATACGAGTTTATGCAATCAAATATGATCATGGTTGTACCTTTGTTTGCCGGAAGCGGCATGCGCGTAAAGATAATTGAAGCAATGGCGTTGGAAAAGACTATTATTTCCACAACGATTGGAGCAGAAGGGATCGATTACACCAATGGTGAGAATATTTTGATTGCAGATACGGTGGAAGAATTCAGGAATCAACTATTAAAATGTTTGTCAGATGAGAACCTGTGTAAAAGGATCGGTTCTGCGGCGCGTCAGCTTATAATCGAAAAGTATGAGATCAAGAGTATTACAAAATCACTACTCAATTTCTACCGGGAGCAAATAGCATGATCTGGGAAATCATTTTATGGATATCTGTCTCTGCGCTGGTACACACCTACTTGCTTTATCCATTGATCTTAAGGATTATCGTAAGCAACAAAAAAACGAATGCCATAGTGTATAGCCGGGATGAAGATCTCCCGTATGTTTACATCCTGCTCTCTGCCTATAATGAAGAAGAGGTGATCGTGGAAAAGATCAATGGCCTTTTCAATACCAATTATCCACTCGACAAGATTTCGGTCATCGTTGGGTCCGATGCGTCTAATGACCACACCGACGAACTGGTTCTGGAATTAGCGGAAAAATATGATCGCCTCGACCTTATCCGATTTGACAACCGTTCAGGAAAGGTAAACGTCATCAACAAATTGGTAGAAAAACTGCAAAAGACAATTAGAGCGGAGGAGAATATTGAACAACAAACGGGATCTGTTTTCATCCTAACGGATGCGAATGTTTTTCTCTCACCCTCCACGATCTTTGAATTGGTAAAACACTTCAAGAATGAAGATATAGGTGTAGTGGATGCTGTCATCCAAAACAGGGGCACCAAAAAACAAGGCATCGCAGTGCAGGAAAAAACCTATGTGCAGCTTGAAGGATCGATCAAGTACATGGAGGGACTCGCTTGGGGAACCATGATTGGCCCTTCCGGAGGCTGCTACGCTATTCGCAATGATCTTTATTCAAGCGTGCCTTTGAATTTTCTTGTCGATGATTTCTATATCGCGATGAAAGTACTTGAAAAGGGATACAAAGCCATCGTCGAGAAAAATGCCATCTGCTTTGAAGATGTATCCAGTGATATTTATGAAGAATTCCGGCGAAAAGTAAGAATATCTTCCGGTAATTTTCAAAATCTCAAAGTATTTTCTAAATTCCTGATGACTCCTTATAAAGCACTGGGATTCAGCTTCTTATCACATAAGGTCCTTCGCTGGATAGGCCCTATTTTCATAATATTATTGTATCTTTGCAGCCTGATTTTAAGTTTTGGGAACATATTTTATCAGGTATTGTTCTTAATACAGAATCTGGTGTTCGCATTAGTTTTTATTGAGCTAATTTTGCAGAGATTAAGGGTTCGCACAAATTTCGTAAGGTTCATCACCCACTTTTATCTCATGAATCTTGCTTTGTTAATTGGATTTATAAAATTTTTAAAAGGAGTTAAAAGTAGTGTCTGGGAACCAACTAAACGAAACCAATAATCACGGTTTAAATACAATCCATGAAGCGATACAAGCTATCAAGGATGGCAGGATGGTCATCGTAGTAGATGATGAAAGCAGGGAAAACGAAGGTGACTTTATCACCGCCGCAAGAAACGTTACACCTGAAGTGATAAATTTTATGGCGCAGCATGGACGAGGATTGATTTGTGCTCCACTGATTGAAGACAGGTGTATTGAATTGGGTCTGGATCTAATGGTGATCAACAACGATGCTTTGCATGGGACACCGTTTACTATTTCGGTGGATGTAAAGGGACGTGGAACAAGCACCGGTATTTCCGCAAGTGATCGTGCACAAACGGTACAAGCCTTAATTGACCCTGAAACCAAACCTTCAGATCTGGCCAAACCCGGACATATCTTTCCATTGAAAGCAAAAAAAGGGGGTGTTCTCCGAAGAGCAGGACACACCGAGGCTGCTATTGACCTGGCACGGTTAGCAGGAATGGAACCGGCCGGTGTATTGGTAGAGATCATGAATAAAGACGGCAGCATGGCTCGACTACCCGAGTTGAAAATAATTGCCGAGAAATTTGACTTAAGGATCATTTATATAAAAGACCTCATCTCGTACAGGCTCAGCAAGGAATCATTAATTGAAAAAGAAGTAACCGTAAATTTACCTACCAGATGGGGTGAGTTTAGTCTGACCGCATATAAACAGATCACCACTGATGAGATACATCTCGCGTTGGTCAAGGGAAGCTGGGACCCTGACGAACCGGTGATGGTAAGGGTTCACTCCTCTTGTTTTACGGGAGATATCCTTGGTTCTCTCAAATGCGACTGCGCAGAACAATTGCATGCTGCCATGGTAGCGGTTGAAAAAGAAGGCAAGGGAGTAGTACTGTACATGAAGCAGGAAGGCCGTGGAATAGGATTGGTCAACAAATTAAAAGCCTACAAGCTCCAGGAAGAAGGTAAGGATACGGTGGAAGCAAATATTGCCTTGGGTTTTGATACGGATGAAAGAGATTATGGTGTTGGAGCTCAAATATTGCGGGACCTTAACATAAAGAAGATCAGGTTGTTAACTAACAACCCCAAGAAAAGGGTTGGGCTCATTGGTTATGGATTGGAGATCGTTGAAAATATACCAATAGAGATCGAGCCAAACGAGCATAATAAATCTTATCTCTTAACGAAAAGAGATAAACTTGGACATGAGATCTTGCTGGATACATGAGCATGATTTAGCTCCACGCGAGCTTAGCTGCCTAACTTTTCCAGGGCATTCTTTATTGCTTCAAAATCAGGAAGTTCATTTGCATCTTCCAGTACTTCTGCATGGCGAATAATGCCATCCTTGTCAATTACAAATGAAGATCTTTTGGCAACACCTTTCATCCCAAAAGCCCAATCCTCATAGATCGTACCGTAAGCACGAATCACATCCTTATTAAAATCGGAGAGCAGAGAAAAGGTTAAGCTCTGCTCCTCTTTAAATTTAGCCAGGGAATAAGGCATATCTACAGAAATGCCAAATACCCTGGCATCCAGATTATTATAATAAGCCAGATCGTCCCTTACCGTACATAACTCAATGGTACAAGTACTTGTAAAGGCGGCGGGAAAAAAGAGAAGCACAACGTTATGACCTCGCTGCTCATTCAAACTGATCATTTCTTTTTCGGAACTGGGAAGATTGAAATCTGGAGCAGAATCGCCGGGTTTAACACTCATAATATTCATTTTTGTATGCAATAAAGTACAAACTTACCGGTGCTTGTTGATAAATCAAAAAATATATGCAAACCCTTTAATACCAACTCTTCCGGGAGTTTTTCATTTTGCGCCCGGGTTTATGGTTTGTCTACTTGATATAATTGAGTTTATTTTTACCTGCCGTAAAAATATCATTTTATGAGAAAATACCTGGTAGAGTTTATTGGAACATTTTTTCTCGTGTTGGTAATAGGTTTAACAGGCTTCCCTTTAGCCATTGGTGCCATGTTGATGGTGATGGTATATATGGGTGGCCATATCTCCGGCGCGCATTATAATCCGGCGGTAAGCCTTGCAATGATCATCAGAAAAAAGATCGGAACAACAGATGCTTTGATGTATATGTTATTCCAAATCGCAGGTGCATTTGCTGCAGCCATGTTTATTTTTCAAGGTTCCTTTGGTGAATTTGTACCGGCACCCAATCATGAAATAAATGTGTTAAAACCGCTAATGGTTGAGGCGGTCCTTACCTTTGCCCTTGTTATGGTAATACTAAACGTAGCTACTTCAAAAAAGACAGAAGGCAATTCCTACTACGGGCTGGCAATAGGATTTACGATCATGGCAATTGCAACTGCGGGAGGTCCCATTTCGGGAGGCGCTTTTAATCCTGCTGTAGGCTTAGGGCCTATTTTAGTTGACACAATTAACGGTGGAGATTCTATAAATCACGTCTGGATTTACATTGCAGGGCCATTTTTAGGAGCGATCACAGCTTCCTTTACTTTCCGTTATATTAATGCTGATGAATTCGAAACCACAACCTGATCTAAAATTGAAAAATAAATTATAAGCTATGAAGCAATTATTAATCCTTACGATGCTATCCTTATTATTTCTTCACGTCAATGCTCAAGACGATGCAGACGAATTAAAACCAACGGTAGGCGACATGGCCGTAGCATTTGGTGTCAGCAATATTTTACAAAATACCGGCAGCTCTTCCTTCTTTACAACACCTGGAAATACGGGTACGTTGGTATTTAAATATATTGTAGCAGAAGGCGTTGTATTGCGGGTAGGATTTTCGAGCTTCAGCTCTAAATATCGATCAACCGCGGACACGACGGTCGTTTACAACATAGTGACCACCGTGTCGCGTAATTTCTCCGGTACTTCAGTGAACTTAGGTGCAGAATATCACTTTCCCGCCAGCAAACGGTTGGATCCCTATGCATCTATAGATATTTACTATGCGATGACCAAAGGTGATTCGCTGCGTAAAACGGACATTATATCTTCTTTGGGCGCATTAGTAAAGGGTGATATGCTGATTAACGAGGGAGTTGATCTTGGTAAAACAGCCACTGTGGGAATAAATTTTGGATTTGGAGTCAATTTTTTCATTAATAAACATATAGCAATAGGAACAGAATTTAACGTAGGCTATGCAAGTACAACCACAGATGCTTCTTCCACAATAAATACAGTAAGTGGCGGAGGTGGTACCTTTGGCC
>JACZTA010000014.1 GCA_022573915.1 Bacteroidota bacterium
GAGAAGGTTAATACTTCATCGGGTATGGCGGGTACGATGTACTTACGTGTAATAAATACCGTGATGAGAGAAGGTATGGCAAACAAGATGGCTGTCTGCAGATGGATCATCTTCTTGCGCAAGAATTGGATGGCACCTGTCAGGGCGCTGAATCCCACAATGAATAAAGAATAGGCTGTTGCAAGCACCGGCTCCACACCCATTAAATAGACCAATACCGGTACTGCCATGATGGAGCCACCACTGCCTATCAATCCCAGGGATATACCTACTGTGATCGCCGCCAGATATCCTAAAGCATGTTGAAGTGTTAATTCCACTCAGTTCGTCTGAAACTAAAGAACGCAATATTAAGCTAAAGGAATTGTATTTCAAATCCGGTGGTAATGTGATATTCATCCCGAAAATTGAAACCAAAACTTGCCCGCCTTTTACGGTTTGGTTATCTTGGAAGAATCTTTATTTAAAATTTACCGTCATGCCTAAACCATCCGCATCCGAATATCCTGAATACTATGAGCATTATATTGGCTTGGTGAAAGATGATGATCTGAATACAGCTTTAAAGAATAACCAGCAGGCTACTCATGAATTTCTTATAGCGATTCCCGAAGAAAGAGGTGATTATAAATATGCACCCGAAAAATGGACCTTGAAGCAAGTCCTGATGCATGTGATGGATACAGAACGAATCTTCAATTACAGAGCCTTGAGTCTGGCCAGGAAAGAATCTAATAGCTTGGCGGGACATGATCATGAAGAATATGCTGCTGTTTCCGGTTCCAACGCAAGATCTCTCTCAAGTATTGCAGATGAACTGAAGGATGTACGGGCTGCATCCATTGTGTTATTCAATAATTTTGATGAGGAAATGCTAACACAAATGGGAGTGGCAAACAAGAATAAGGTATCTGTCAATGCCATTGGTTTTATGATCGCCGGCCATGAGCAGCACCATATCGATTTTATCAAAGAAAAGTATCTTTAGATAAAGCTGCTTCCGGGTTTCATACCTTGGCTGAGGATTTGCGTGTAATCAAGATCTATGTGGCGAGCAATCTTCTTTACCATACTCTTTTTCAGTGCCTTGTTTCTCTCCGTCATTGAGTTACCTCATTTTGATAATACTATCAGAGGGCTTTCACTTTTTTATAAATGGTTTTTTATTGGAATAGGAACCGCCATCATTTTGGTTGCTGCCATCAAATCCATTAGAAATCATATTCTTGCCCTGGTATTGATGATCTCTTTGTCATTGCTTTTCCCATCATTGTTTTGCCTTACCAATAGGGTGTTTTATTCCAGCGAGAGAATGGAGAAATTTTCTCTGGTTTCCAAGGATATGCAATTATACCGCGTAGAGAAGTATTTTGTATTTATAGAAGTTGATGGCAGGGAGGAAAGGTTAACGGTGGATCGTGATTTTTTCAAAGAAACTTTGTTAAAAAATTCAATTACTTTACCTGTGCGAAAGGGATATTGGGGATATGATTATGTCGTGTTAGATATTAGTTGCAATTAAAATATATGGAACAAAATAGATGTCCCTGGACTACCAAGAACAAGTTGATGATCAAATATCATGATGAGGAATGGGGTGTACCGGTACACAATGAAAGGAAGCATTTTGAATTTCTACTATTAGAAAGTTTCCAGGCCGGGTTGAGTTGGCAAACCATCATCAACAAGAGAAAAAACTTCAAGGAAGCATTTGATAATTTTGATTATAAGAAAATAGCAGTTTACAAAGGACCAAAGATTCGCTTGCTTTTGAACGATGCGGGAATTATAAGAAACAAGGTGAAGATCAATGCTGTAATCTCAAACGCCCATTTTTTTATTGAAATACGAAAAGAATTTAGCAGCTTTGATAAATATATATGGTCGTTCGTAAACTTTAAACCGGTGATGAATAATTTCAAATCGGATTCTCAAATACCGGTCAGCTCTAAGCTATCTGATAAAATAAGTGCAGATCTTAAGGAAAGAGGATTTAAATTTGTGGGAACCACTATCATTTATGCCCATATACAATCTATTGGAATGGTAAATGATCATTTGGTTAGCTGCTTCAGGTACAAACAAGTTGGGAAACTCACGAAATGAATTCAATACTCACATATTGCTTGACCGGATTAGTACTGCTGTTGATCACTTGTGAAAAGGACCTCAGACCGGTTGAAGAGAAAGAAAAGGGTTACTTAACCGAGAATGTGATAATCGTGGTTCAGGATGGGGCAAGATATTCTGAAACCTGGGGCGACCCTTCGCACCAATATATTCCGATGATGTCCGATTCATTTGCCCCGCTGGGGAATATCTACACTAATTTTTCAAATGATGGTCCAACTTACACGAGCGCGGGACATACGGCAATGACCACAGGGCATTACCAGGACATGAATAATGGGGGAGGGGAATACCCTGCATACGAATCTTTATTTCAAAGATGGCTTGCTCAGGATAATAAACTGAGCAATGATTGCTGGATCGTAACAAGCAAGGATAAATTGGAGGTGTTAAAAGAATGCATGCAAACCGATTGGTCGGGCAAGTATAACCCTATGACTGACTGTGGCGTCGGGGGGAATGGAGTTGGCAGTGGTTATAGAAAAGATACGCTGACCTTAATAAAAATCAAACAAATAATGGCCCTAGATCACCCTCATTTCGTATTTGTGAGCTTCAGAGACCCTGATAATGGGGCCCATTCGGGGCAATGGAACAATTATGTGACTGCTATAAAGAAAGTGGATCAGCTTACTTACGATCTATGGCAGTTCATCGAGCAGGATCCGGTATACCGTGGTAAGACAACTTTCATCGTCACGAATGATCACGGCAGGCATCTGGACAACGTGAGTGGCGGGTTCGCCAATCATGGGGATACCTGCGAAGGCTGCAGGCATATCAATATGTTCGCGATGGGACCGGATTTTTATAAAGGTTTGATCCACAGTAAGAAGCGGGGTCTGATCGATATTGCTGCTACAGTGGCGGAGCTGTTGCAAATTGATTTGCCAAGAGGGGAAGGGGAGGTCATGTGGGAATTATTTCGTCCGATTGACTAAATGAAATTCAGAATACTAAATTTGACACCGGCGATCGAGCCGAAAAAGTACAGCGGTAAATGCATAAGGGCTACTTCATTATACTATTGAGTCTTTCGTTAAGTTTGGTCATTTGCTGCCAACAACCCAATAATGATATGGAGAAACAAATAATTCAAACTGACAATGCACCTGCACCAATTGGACCTTATAATCAGGCGGTAATGGTCGGGAACACTATGTACTTATCCGGTCAAATTGCAATCGATCCTGTTTCAGGTGATTTGGTTTTGACTGATATACCATCGGAAACAAAGCAGGTCATGGAAAATCTCAAAGCAGTGTTGGAAGCGGGAGGGATGAATTTTTCTAATGTAGTCAAGTCTACTATATCTATTTCAAATATGGATAATTTTTCATTGATCAACGAAACCTATGGAAGCTATTTTGGGGATGACGCTCCGGCCAGAGAGACCGTTCAGGTTGCCCGGCTTCCAAAGGATGTGAATGTTGAAATATCCATGATTGCTGTTAAATAAATTTAACTGCCGACGATTCTGCATGCATAGATGGTCAATAACAAAATGGCTTTTTCTAATATTTTTACTGTCGTTAACCCTCCGGTTACTGTTGTTCTTCTTCCTTCTGTATGGAAACCCTCAGGGGTTTTATCTGGATGACTCTTCACAGTATTGGTATCTGGCAAAAAATCTCGCAGAGTCCGGTATCTACAGTTTTTCCGCTGAAGAACCTTTTTGGCTCAATACGACTCGCACACCATTGTATCCTTTATTTATTGCAGGCTTCATGTCTGTTGGGTTGGGAACGGCCACCGTGGTGCTTCTTCAACTTCTTCTGTCTTCTTTAACCGTAGTTCTCGTTGCCTATTTGTTATTCAAAATATCAGGCGGATTGGCTGCAGCAATAATTGCAGGTTTCGTTCTGGCATTGGATATTTATTCCATTTCATTTGCAAACTTTTTAATGGCTGAGACCTTATTTACTTTTTTGTTGACAGCTTCTATTGCGTTATTGGTTAGTTATAAGGATTTCAAAAGGCCGGTCAGGGCTTTCGTTTATTCAGCTGTCTTAATGGGCCTCGCAATCCTCTGCAAACCTATAGTGTTATATCTACCACTGTTACTGGGTTTGGCAATAATTTTAATTTCTTATAAAAATTTCAAAACAAACCTGTTGCATGCAGGGGTTTTTTTAGTTGTGTGTCTCCTCGTGATTGCCCCCTGGTTCATTAGAAATAACGTAGTGACAGGCAAATTCTATTTTACGACATTGGGTTCTCAGAATTTATATTTGTATCGTGCGACGGATGTCTATTCCCGGGTTAATAACCTGCCCTTTGCTGAAGCCCAAAATATATTATTGAAGGAAGCGATTGATAGCTTTCCCGGAGATCATGAAGATCAACCAATAGAATTCAATATCTACATGAGAAAGCAAGCTCTGGATATCATCAAAGCTCATCCTTTAACTTACTTGCGAAACAAGACTAAGTATGCGGCATTCCTGATGTTTAAACCTTCCGCTTCTTATCTGGAGGTTCAAATGAAAAGTCGATTCAAATATTATCCCATCCTGTATCCGGATCTTAGCGATATTCAAGAAATATGGAGGTTTAAGCTACAGAACTGGGATAGAACGACCTTGGCATTGGTATTATATCAATTTCTGATGTTGATCTTAATATGGTTCGGGTTCATTTTTGGTATAATCTACCTTTTAAGAACGAAAAAGTACTTTTTACTAGTTATTGTCCTGCTAACGATCGGTTATTTTCTTGTAATCGCAGGTGGGCCGGAAGCAGATGCCAGAATAAGGATGCCTTTTATGCCAATTATCGTGCTGATGAGCAGTTTAGGTGCTGCTTATCTGCTTAAATTAAGGCGTTCGTCAAAAAAACCCGGTTAAACTTAAACTTTTGCAACCTAATTGCGTCAAATTCGTTAAAATATATAACAAAAGACTATGAAAATACGTTTACTCCAATCTTCATTGAATTTTGCTCTGGTAAGCTTGATTCTTTTTTGCCTTACATCTATTGATGTACAAGGTCAACCTGTGCTAAAACCTTTTTTGGGTGACAGCCTCCTTCCCTCTGATGCAGATAGCATCTGCAATATACCTCAAGCCGGAAGTAATTATGACACGCAGGGTTATAATGTTGGAGATACCGTAGCTGATTTCACTTTATTTAAGGTAAATGGAACTCCCGTGAATCTAAGAACTGAACTGCAATCGGGAAAACCTGTATTGCTGGTAGATGGCAGTTTTACTTGTCCGGCGTATCGCGACAGGATGCCCGATTTTAATACGATTTACTCTACTTATGCGAATGACCTTATCATGTATGTGGTGTATGTGGTAGAAGCCCATCCCATCGTGGATGTGAGTCCTTATAGTGGCACAGTTTGGACGGTTCCCGCTAACACTTCAGCAGGTATTAACTACACACAAGCAAAGACCTATGGTGAACGAAAGACCACTATTGCTGCTATGAATGCCTACATGACGGTTGACCCGGAAATCCTGATTGATGGAATTTGTAATATTTGGTGGTCAAATTTTGGACCTGCTCCCAACAACGCATATTTAATTGATGTAGATGGTACGGTTTATGCAAAGCATGGTTGGTTCAATAAAGCACCTAACGATATGGTTGCATCTATTGATGCATTATTGGCTATGACATCCGGTATTGAAGATGTAGCAGAACAAGGTGATGTGATTAGGGTTTTTCCAAATCCGTTCACTAATCAAGTCACCTTTAATTTTATAGATAATAATGTGGATTACAACTTAAAGATATTTGATTCTTTTGGAAGGATGATCAGAGAATTTTCTTCAGATTATACCGGAAAAGTTATTATGAACAGAGAAGAATTAACGAGTGGCATATATTTTTATCAGTATATAGATTCAAATGGTAATATTATTACAGGCAAATTAATAGCAAATTGATATGATGAAAAATTTTACAAAATTCCTACTATTCTTTTTTCTTTCGGGTTTGAGCTTCATGACAGTGGCTCAGAATTTTAATTTCACACTTGATGATGACAGTGTGGTTGTTGGTAAACCCGGAGACATTTTATACGGTTTTGGCACGATTACTAATAATACAGGTGCTGATATTCAAATTGATATCATCAGGATTGAAAATAATCTTGCATCGGGCTGGTTAACAGCTATGTGTCTTGATGTTTGTTTACCTCCCGGTGTAGATAGCACACAATTGTATCTTGAAGCAGGTAAAACACAATCTTATACCATGTATTTCTTTACAGATAGTAACGAAAGTACAAGCGATGTTTTGATACTATTTCGAAATGTGGCTAATTCAGCAAACTCATTTACGCAAAGGTTTTATGCTGAAAGCGACAATAACTTCTCTCATGTAGCGAGTATTCCCGTCAAACAACCTACAGTTGGGATCTATCCTAACCCATTCACTAGTTTCGCAATCATTGAGTTTGATTCTTACTTGCTTTTCCAATATGACAGGCTTTCACTCACTCTGTATAACATCATCGGTAAGGAGGTTAAGCGATATGACGATCTGAAGGAAAACCAGGTGAAAATTACACGTGAGTTTTTACCCGATGGCAAGTATATTTATGCACTTAGGAGTGAATCAGGGATGATCAAAACGGGTAAGTTTAGCATTAACTAAACGTCTTCCATACTCTTCTCAGCAATAGACCTATAATTTTTAGCTAGTTTTTGCTATTCGGACTGAAGTTCGAAATTTACTTTAGCATTTATTAAAAAAGTATGTAAAAGTTTGCGGCAATTAAATACTTTTGCCTTCACTATCGCCACACCTCTGAAATAGTGAAAAAATGAACGCTTACTTTATTCCCGCCCTGGTTACCATATTAATCGTTGTAGCTTTCTTAGCATATTACTTCACCGTTTTTTCGAAACGTATCAATAGTGCACTTGCAAACCGGTTTGGTGAAACCAACGGCAATGTAATTGCGATTGTCTTTCAGAGAATGGTGGGCATCACTTTTTTTGCGGTGATCCCTATTATGGTGATAGTCTTCTGGTTGAAGAACCACAGTCTTAGCCTGGATTATTTCTTCCCATATATTAATCCAACGCTCACACCCTGGATTCTCGGATTCCCCGTAGTAATCCTGGCAATCAATCTATTCGTCTCGAAAAAAGAAGATAATTATAAAAGATACCCGCAAATGAGAGCTCCGGAATGGGGGGTAGGGCTGATCCTGTTGAACGCAGTTACCTGGGGAGTTTATGTTCTTGCCTATGAGTTTTTATTCAGAGGTTTTTTACTCGGATCCATGGTAGAGGTTACGAACGTCTATGTGGCAGTGGGATTCAATATCATATTATATGCAACGGTTCATATACCAAAAGGGAAAAAAGAGGTCATAGCTTCACTTCCGGGCGGAATAATATGGTGTGCCTTAACTTTGGCTACCGGTTCTATCTGGGCTTGCTTCTTTGCTCATTGGTTTTTTGCGATCTCTAACGATTATGTAGCCATCTATGCTAACCCGCAGATGCGCTATAATTTTAGAAAATTCTAGTAATTAACTATTGTATTTGAATGCATATTACTTACCAAAGGCCTAATTATAATAATTGAATGGTAGATAAAGAAGGACAGCAATCTCAGGATCCGGCTAGCTCACCTTACGCCTTGATCACAGGTGGAAGCGAAGGAATCGGGAGAGATATGTCCATTGTTCTCGCTGAGAAGAAAATTAATATCATACTTGTCGCACTCCCCGGGTCCGAACTGGAAGAACATGCGGGCTATCTTGCCACAGAATTTAAGGTTAAAGTGGAGCATTACGGCATTGACCTGACAGAAGCCGGTTCTCAAGCCAAGGTATATGAGTGGTGCAGGTCAAAAAACCTACCCGTTTTTATGTTAATTAATAATGCAGGGTTTGGCTACGATGGAGCATTTGAGAAAAACGATCTGGCCAAATTTAGAAAAATGATTCTTCTTAATAATATGGCTCCAGTGGAGCTGACACATTATTTTATTCCGGAACTTAAAAAACACAAAGTATCCTATATTTTAAATGTTGGTAGTATGGCTTCCTTCTTTCAGGTTCCTTATAAAGCTATTTACTCAGCAAGTAAGAATTTTATATATGCGTTCTCCAGAGCAATCAGGGAGGAACTAAAATATGATTCGGTACACGTAAGCTGCTTATGCCCCGGTCCTACGATTACCAATGTCGATGTCAAGCAAAGGATTGAGGGGCAAGGGTTTTTAGTTAAGTTTGCTCAAATGAAATCTGATAGGGTGGCGAAGATCGCAATCAATGGGTTGTTAAAAAATAAAGCGTTTATTATTCCGGGATTGTCTTATAAGTTTTTTTACATCATCACCAGAATACTGCCAAAATCGGTATTGTATGCAATGTTTACAAAACAGTTGAAGGATAAATAGATCCATTTCGTGTTAGTAATTGAATCGAACAATTTGTGCAGTTATTCGTATAAATATTTATATTTGTTTTTATTGAATTTGAATACGAAAGGAACAAAAGAAGCAGTTAATTGTTGTATTAATTTAGATTATGATAAGTTGGGTTGAAATACCGACAGTAGAGTTTGAGCGGGCAGTTAAATTTTATTCCGACATCCTTCAAATAGATATTCAGGTATATGATCTGCTGGGAGAAAAGTACGGACATATACCAAATCTGATCGGAATAGGCTGCGTGCTAATTTATAGAGAAGGATACCTGCCCAAGAATGGACCAATTATTTTCTTCAAGGTGGACGATATCACTTCAACATTGGATATAGTGGACGAAGCAGGAGGAGAGGTATTACAAAAAAAGACGATCATTAAGCTGCAGCAAGAAGACGGCAGCATGATTATTCCCAAGACTTTGATAGATAACAAAGAGGGTTATTATGCCCGTTTTAAGGATTCAGAGGGAAATGAAATGGCACTTCACTCAAACGGATAACCCTCGTGGAGTCCTTGCCATCGGTCCTCCTTTACATTACTTACACCCTTTTTCCGGTACTCGTTTTATACCTGGCGAGCAGGTCCAAGATCATCAGTTCAATCGGACCGGTAGTAATTTGCTACGCAACAGGTGTGTTACTGGCTAACCTCGGCCTGCTCAAAATTGAAAATGATACAGCCGAGATAGTATCGGGCGTAGCTATATTTCTTGCGATTCCCTTGCTGCTTTTCTCAACTGATTTTATCAAATGGATCCGGCAATCGAAAAAATCCTTGTTGTCATTTCTATTTTGTCTCCTCTCTGTTATGTGTATTTCGACATGTGCTTTCTTCTTTTTTCAGAATAGATTGGATGATACGGCCATACTATCCGGAATGATGGTGGGGATTTACACCGGTGGTGCATCCAATATGGCAGCGATTGGGGCAGCCCTGGACATCAGAGACGAGGTATTTGTCTTAATGACTTCCTGCGATGTTTTACTCGGCGGCTTATATTTTCTATTCATCATTACGTTTGCCAAAAAAGTATTTAAGCTGGCACTTCCGTCCTATCCTCGCACGGCAGCGCAACACGATACGAATGATCAAAGTGAAGAATTATCAAAGTTTAGTTGGAAAAAAAATGCGAATCAGGTGTTGATCTGCTTGATAGTGGCAGTATTAATTTTGGGTATTGCGTTCGGTATCGCATATAGCATTGACCACACCTTCCCCCCGATTATCATCATTTTAGGAATTACGACACTCGGAATCGGGGCATCCTTCATCAAACAGATTCGGAACTTAAAAGGATCGTTTGAGCTAGGAGATTATTTCATGTTGGTGTTTTGTGTTGCGCTGGGGAGTCTGGCTAACTTCGAAGTTTTACTTGAAACAGGAACGGAGTATCTGAAGTTTGTTGGTTTCATACTGCTCGGGTCTGTATCATTGCATTTCTTCTTAGCATATCTTTTTAAAATAGACGTTGATACGTTTATCATAACTTCTACTGCTGCCCTCTACGGTGCACCTTTTATCGGACCCGTGGCAAAAGTGCTGAATAACAGGGCGGTCATTGTCGTTGGCATCACAACGAGTCTGATAGGTTATGCCTTGGGAAATTATCTGGGTCTTTTACTTGCATTCCTCTTGGGGTGAATTAGGATACACGACATTAATATTTATTTAACTTTGCCCTTCCCTTTTTTTAAATAATGGCCAAGTACCTTACTATTATATCGGATCCACATGGGTGCCACCTGACCTTTCTGGAACTTGCTAAACAAATACCCATAGAGGACAATCGCGTAATAGTGGTTGGAGATATCATTGACAGAGGACCGGGTAGTTTACCCCTGTTCGAATATATAAAGGAGAGTAAGATCGAAATGATTCTGGGTAACCATGAACATATGTTTCTTCATCGTAAAAACTCTCCCGATATGATGCAAATGTGGCTGGATAATGGTGGTAATGCCACCCTGGCATCAATTAAATCAATGCTTAATACTGTCGATGAAGACAAAATAGAAAGTGTGTTGGATGATTTTCACAAATATTTTAGCTCAGTGAAACTTTATATTGAAGTGCAGAGTAAATCTTTCAAACTCATCATCTCGCATGCAGGTATATCTCGATTTTACTACCAATCACTAAGCGGCGATTTACAAAAATGTTTTGAAATTGATCCCTGGGATAATCGTTCATGCCTCTGGAACAGGGATGAACTTGCAGTTATAGAGGATTCGATCCAGATCGTTGGTCATACTCCGGTGATCAATGGGCCTAAGAAAGTAGACAAAAACTACTATATCGATTCAGGCTGCGTTTTCCGGCATTTAGGTTACGGTTATTTGACCGCAATGATCTTTGATCTTGAAAACGAGGGCGATCCTCAAATTCTAAAGCAGAATAATATTGATGATTAGTTATTCCTTGAGCAAAGATTCAAGAGCATTTTCATAAGGCTCTATCCATTCAGCTATATCCCCATAATCTTCTTCATCTATCATCAACGATCCTGCGGTGACTTCACCAATGAGTTCAGAAACCACTCCGGAGTTTTTGATCTCTGATTCAAATATTTCCTGGTCGGAGACATCGATTGAAATGATTACCCGGCCCTGGGCTTCTCCGAAGAGGTAGGCATCTTTTCGTATTTTGTTATTTGAACTGATTTTAAAACCCAGGTGCCTGTGCATTGCCGACTCGAGTAGTGCAATAAACAAACCGCCTTCGGATAGATCATGCGCAGATCTGATCAATCGCGATTCTTCTTTCCGAATTAGACCGAGCAATGTTTTATGTAATGTATGCTCTGCATCCAGATCGAAATGCGGGGCGGGGGAGTACTTTATTTTGTGGTACCTCATTAAGTACTGAGAACAGGAGATATCATTTTTAGATTCACCCAGGAGATAGATCAAATTTCCAACTGATTTAAAGTCCAAGGTCATTTTCAGGCGTACATCATCCAGTATGCCGATCATTCCTATCACAGGACTTGGCATTACCGGACCGTTATCAGAAGATTGGTTATAGAAACTGACGTTACCACCTGTGACCGGCGTTCCAAACTTCCTGCATGCTTTTGACATGCCCTTTATCGCACCAACAAATTGCCAATACACTTCTTTATTATATGGATTTCCAAAATTCAGGCAATTAGTTATGGCGAGCGGTTCACCTCCCGAGCACACAATGTTCCTGGCAGCTTCTGCAACGGCAATCGCCGTTCCTTTTTCGGGGTCTGCGTACACATAGTTGGCATTACAATCTGTTGTTACCGCCAATGCTATCTGCTTTTTACCGGCGTATGTACCGTTATCACCCGGTTTCCTTCGGGGAGGTTTGATCCGTATAATGGCCGCATCTGAAGGTTCGTTTGTGCTGGTATTGTTAGTTTGAACCATTGAATCATATTGCTCAGTGATCCATTTCTTGGATGCGATGATCGGGTTAACCGTTAATAATTGAGCTATTACTTTTAGATCGTGTGGAATCTCAACCTTATCGATGTTATACTGTTTGATCTCATCCAGATACTTTGGCTCTTTCGACTCTCTTTCGTATACGGGTGCCTTTCCTCCCAGCACAAGTGTCTCGGGTTCGACCTCTGCAATCACCTTCTCGTCTAAATAAAAATATAGTTTTTGTTCTTTTATTACCTCACCGATCAACACACAATTCAGATCCCATTTTTCGAATACTGCCTCTACATCCGCCTCTTTTCCTTTTTCGATTACTATCAGCATTCTCTCTTGTGATTCTGAGAGCAGGATCTCGAAAGGTTCCATTTGTGTATTCCTTAAGGGTACCGCATCGAGCTTGATTTTCATACCGTGTTCGCCCTTAGCAGACATCTCGGAAGTAGAGCAAATGATACCCGCTGCGCCCATATCCTGCATACCTATGACATGACCTGTTTCAATTGCTTCCAGGCTGGCTTCAAGTAGAAGTTTCTCCTGAAAGGGATCTCCAACTTGTACCGATGGAAGTTTATCGGCTGAGTTCTCTGAGATATCTTCAGAAGCAAAAGTCGCTCCATGGATACCATCTTTTCCGGTAGAGGAGCCTACAATATAAACCGGATTGCCTTCACCATACGAGGTAGCTGAAATGGTTTTGCCGTTTTCTACTATTCCAATGGACATGGCGTTGACCAGTGGATTATGGTTATATGACTCATCAAAATAAACTTCTCCTCCCACAGTTGGAATACCAAAAGCATTACCATAATCTCCTATACCCTTAACTATACCTCTAAGAAGCCATTTTGTTTTTGCAAGTTCTATATCTCCGAATCGTAACGAATTTAAGGACGCGATGGGCCGTGCGCCCATGGTAAATATATCTCTATGGATACCACCCACGCCGGTGGCAGCTCCCTGATACGGTTCAATCGCCGAGGGATGATTATGTGACTCTATTTTGAAAGCACAAGCGAGCCCATCTCCTATATCGACTAGTCCGGCATTTTCTTCTCCGGCTTTGGCAAGGATGCGTTTACCCTCTTTGGGTAAGGTTTTTAACCACTTTATCGAGTTTTTATAACTGCAATGCTCCGACCACATCACGGAAAATATACTTAGTTCGGTATAATTTGGTTCCCTGCCCAGATACTCTTTGATCTTTCCATATTCCTCAGGTGAAAGACCCAATTTTTCAGCGGCTTCCAGGCCCGGGAAGGATTCAGTTGTAGAAGTGTGCATAGAATAAGTGTGAGTGTGTACCTGTGAACATGTTGCAAAAATAATAAAGTTGCTTTGCTTTTTTAAGAATTGGATTAAGTAGGAGCAGTTTATTTGAATTGTTAAATTTGAAGTACCAACATGGTTGTTCTAATATGTCAACATTTCTAGCAATCGGCTATCTGCTGTTTTTCATTTTCCTGATCTATCGGATAAGGTTCTTTCGTATCGAGGGAATTCACCTTCATATTATTGCATTTGCCTTCGTGATCAAGGTCATTGCAGGATTTGTAATGATGATGATTTACACCTATTATTATCCGGACAGGTCGGTAGCTGATATTTTCAAATTATTTGATGATGGCAAGATATTGCAAGGTTCAATCTTCAACAGCCCGTCGCATTTTTATAAATTGATGTTTGGGGTGAACTTGAATAGCCCCGAACTCGCGCAGTATTTCAATAAGATGGAACACTTTGTCGAGGGTAACCGGTTTATCATTCGCTATAATGCGCTTTTGCATTTTATATCAAGTGGAAGTTATCTGGTGCATATGACCTTCATGTGTTTCATTTCCTTGCTAGGAGGAACCGCCTTGTTAAAACTTTTCTCCTCTGTTTATCAAAACAAATCGAAGTGGTTATTAGTCCCTTTTTTCTTTCTACCCTCACTTCTGTTTTGGTCATCCGGAGTATTGAAAGAGGGTGTGCTAATTTTCGCGTTGGGTTTTCTGGTTTATTATACCGTGATGCTTGGTAAAGGAAAGAACCTTGTTTATTCCATTCTATGGATTTTAATTACAGTCTTTGTATTTTGGCAGGTGAGAGATTATTTATTGGTTATCTTATTTCCCGGGTTGCTTCTACTTGTACTTTGGGAACGATTCAAATTCAGAAGGATAGGATTAACGTTTCTTGGTGCCCATATTATTTATCTGGCTATCCTAATTCTTGCCGGAGAACTTTCTCCCAAACTAAACATACTAACCCATCTGGATACCAAGCAAGAAGAGTTTTTTGAGGTGGTAAAAAATAAGGATCCGAGCCATGTTCTTGCATTGAAGAATATCGAACCAACAGTTCCGGGCGTAATTAAAGTAATTCCCCAGGCGTTGTCGAATAGTCTCTTTCGTCCTCATATACTTGAAGCCAACACCTACTTTATTGCATTGGCGGCAGGCGAGAATTTACTGTTGATACTTTTAGTGATACTCACCCTCTTATCATTGAGTAAAGGAACTGTCTTACCTCATCCGCTAATATATTTCTGCATTTACTTTGCCTTATTTCTTCTGGTAATTATTGGACTGACCGTTCCGATTACGGGATCACTGGTGCGATATAAGATCCCTGCAATGCCTTTTTTAATAGCTGCGTGCCTGATTCTCTTCGATATAAATCGATTTCGAACGAGATGGCTCCGTGGCGGGAAACAGTGATATCCCTCCAATTAAAAACATATAAGAAAAATAAATATATATTTATTTTTAAGCAAAATGGTCATTTTTTGACATTTTAAGTAATAAATTTGCGTTTTCTTTATGTTTTCCACAACAAAATGGGTTATTTATCGTAATTGTTAATAAGAATTGACATAATTTTACAAAAAGGTTTAATGTCATTTATTAACTTTGAGATTGATTCTATGATCAACCACTTAATTACTCAACAATAAAATATTTACTATGATTGGAGCAAGCTTACGTTTTGGAGCATTGGAAACTATTATCGACAGGCAGGGAGTGAACGGTATAAAAATACCTGATGCGAAGATCTCCGAGTATTTTGGAACTAATGTTTTTAATGATGCCGCCATGAGGGAATATCTGGCGGAAGATGTTTATGAAGGTGTCATTGAATCGATCGATACCGGTCAGAAAATTGACCGTGACATTGCCGATCAGGTTTCTTCTTCTATGAAGGCTTGGGCACTCAACAAAGGAGCTACCCACTACACGCATTGGTTCCAGCCTTTAACGGGAGCTACTGCAGAGAAGCATGATTCATTCTTCACACCTACATCCGGAGGCAGAGCGATCGAAAATTTTAATGGAAATGAATTAGTGCAACAAGAGCCTGATGCGTCTAGTTTCCCGAGTGGTGGACTGCGGAGTACATTTGAGGCACGTGGTTACACGGCATGGGATCCTTCTTCTCCTGCATTTATTATGGAAATTGGTGCGGGTAAAACACTTTGTATACCTACCATATTTGTTTCTTACACGGGAGAGGCACTTGATTATAAGGCGCCATTGCTAAAGTCACTTCATCTGCTGGATCAAACGGCGGTGGAAGTTGCGAGGTACTTTGATAAAAATGTTAAGAAGGTGCGTGCTACCCTGGGATGGGAACAAGAGTATTTTATAGTTGATGAGGCATTGTATTTTTCTCGACCCGATCTTTTGATGACCGGAAGGACCTTATTTGGTTCTCCCCCTGCAAAAGGCCAGCAATTGGAGGATCATTATTTTGGTTCAATTCCTGAGAGAGTGTACGCTTTCATGCTCGACTATGAAACAGAAGCGTTAAAATTAGGTATACCATTAAGTACCCGGCATAATGAGGTAGCTCCCAGTCAATTTGAAGCAGCCCCCTATTTTGAGGAAGCAAACTTATCCGTGGATCATAACCAATTGGTTATGGATTTGATGGACAGGGTAGCCAAGAGGCATAAACTCCGGCTCCTCTTGCATGAAAAACCTTATGCTAAAATTAATGGTTCAGGAAAACATAATAACTGGTCGATCATGACCGATACAGGGAAGAACCTGTTATCACCGGGTTCCACTCCCAAAACGAATTTGCAGTTTCTCACATTCTTCGTCAATACGATTAAAGCTGTTCATGATTATTCTGAGCTCTTAAGAGCCAGCATAGCCTCTTCCGGAAACGACTTTCGCCTGGGAGCGAACGAAGCGCCACCTGCAATAATATCCGTGTATATTGGCAAGGTACTTGAGGATATATTGCATGAGTTGGAAACACGTGTAACCAAAAAAGGGTTTACGGAGGAAGAGAAAATCATCTTGAAACTGGATATTCATAGCAAGATACCTGACCTTTTTCTTGATAATACCGATAGGAACAGAACTTCACCTTTTGCCTTTACCGGGAACAAATTTGAGTTGAGAGCAGTAGGTTCTTCGGCCAATTGTTCATCCGCTATGATTGTTCTGAACACCATAGTGGCCAATCAGCTTAAAATATTTAAAGAAGAAGTTGATGAATTAATCAAAAAAGGAGCTAAAAAGGACGGTGCGATCTTGAAGGTACTGAGCGAGTGCATTAAAAGTTCAAAATCTATTTTGTTTGGAGGAGATAATTACAGCGATGATTGGGTTAAAGAGGCGAAAAAGAGAGGATTGGAGAACATAAAAGATTCTCCGAGAGCGTTAGATGCATATATAACAAAGAAAACAAAGGATCTTTTCAGGCGGACTGAGATATTCACAGAGAGGGAGCTTCACGCCAGGCATAATATACGTTTGGATAATTATATCAAAAAACTGGAAATTGAGGCAGGTATGATCTCCGAAATTGCTACAACTCAGATAATTCCTGTGGCTCTGAAGTATCAGAATGAACTGATTAGTAATGTAAATGGTTTAAAAACCGTTGGAATAAAGGCAAATGACACTAAGTTTCAAAAAGATCTGATAAAGAAGATCAATAATCATGTTGCGCAAATTGATCAGCAGGTGAAGAAAATGAATAAGGAAGTGGACAATGCAAATAAAATCACTGACCATCGTGCCTGTGCGATTGCCTATTGTGACAAAATCAAACCTTATTATGACTCTATCAGGACCGAGATAGATGCATTGGAATTAGTAATTGATGACAGCTATTGGCCATTACCGAAATACAGAGAATTATTGTTCGTAAGATAAGCATGTGGATAGATTATTCGTTTATCACGTTGCTATATGAATGATACATGATATATTTGGCCTGAATTAAGTTCATTTTGTGCTAAATGAAACGCTGAATTGGTAAATAATTTTATGGTAAGGTTACTTTTTTTATCAACAGTGCTTGTTTGGTTTGTTATGCAAGGATGTCTTTCTCCTCCGGGGAAGGTCGATACGGGAGATCAGGCATTTGCCAAGAAAAAGTACTTCGTGGCGGTTCAATTATATGAAGAAGAAATTCTTCATGTGAAGTCCGAGAGTGGCAAAGCCGTGTTAGCTTTCAAAATTGCCGAATCTTACAGATCTATGAACATGATCGATGAAGCTGCGAAATGGTATAAGGAAGCGGTAAAGAAGAACTTCGGCTCAGAAGCAAATTTCAAGTATGCACAAATTCTAAAATCGCAGGAAAAATACACCAAAGCCATTGAAGCATTTAATACCTATAAAGACCTGCAGCCAGGCAATACAGATAAGGCTGACAGAGAAATTGAGGGTTGTAAGGATGCCATGGATTGGAAGAGAATGAAAACTAATTTTTTGCTGGAACCGCTGGATGCTGTTAATACAAAATACGCTGATTATTCGCCGGTTATTTATGGTGAAGACGTAGTTTTTGCTTCAGACCGTTCTCAAGCTACCGGCTCTGACATCTATGACTGGACGGGTGAAGAGTTTTCGGATATTTTTATAACTAAAACGGATGCATCAGGTGAGCTGAGCAAGCCTGAGTTATTTGAAAATAATAACTTGATTAATACTGATGCGCATGAAGGTGGTGTATGTTTTAATCATGACCTGACGGAAATGTATTTTACCCGGTGTGGCAGTGAGGGGAAAACAGATGATTACTGCGACATCTACGTCAGCAGACTATCTGCTGATGATTCCTGGAGCGAACCTGAACTGCTACCTTTCTTTGGCGACTCAATCAATAATGGACATCCCAGCTTGTCGATAGACGGTTCACAATTGTTCTTTTCTTCTGACGTTGCGGGAGGATTTGGTGGGAAAGATCTCTATGTTAGTGATAGAACGGCGGACGGTTGGAGTTATCCTGTTAACATGGGCTCAAAAATAAATACGGCTGGAGATGAGATGTTTCCTTTTATTTATATAGATGGCAGTATTTATTTTTCATCAAATGGACACATCGGCATGGGAGGACTGGATTTGTATCATGCTGAGAGAAAAAATAAGGGCTGGGTCGTTAGTAATATGCAGTATCCTATGAATTCAGGGGCGGATGACTTTGGAATGGTATTCGAAGAAAAGGATATCCTGGGGGAATTCGGTTACTTCGAATCCACCGGTTACTTCTCCTCGACGCGTGATGGCGGGAAGGGTAATGACGACATTTACAAATTCACAGTTGAAAAACCGGCGTTCTTTTTGCTGGAGGTTAACATTCTTGAAAAAGTATTTCAGAAGCCGGATGATCCAAACAGCAAAGTGATTGATTATAAACCATTGGAGGCTGCAAATATAAGATTAACCATAGGCGATTCCCTCATGCACTCGGTATTCACAGACGAAACCGGAATGATGCGATTCAGATTACAACCTAAATCGGAATACCAGGTCGTTAGTTCGAAGGAAGATTACCTCACCAAATCCGAAGGCGTCTACACAACTAAGTTTAAATACATGAAGAATATGGCTATAACCATTAGCCTTGAGATTATAATGGATAAAAAATACGACAGCATACCCATTGTCATTCGGAATGTCTATTATGATTTTGATTCTTATTATATCCGCGCGGATGCGGCAAAAGAATTGGATACGCTTGCGCTAATGTTGTTAGACAATCCAAACATTCAGGTAGAAATAGGATCTCATACTGATTCAAGAGGTAGTTTTTCTTACAATGAAAAGTTATCTCAAAAACGAGCTGAGGCGTGTGTAAAATATCTTGTGTCCAAGGGAGTAGCACGCACCAGACTCGTGGCCAAAGGTTATGGTGAGGTCGATTTGAAAGTCAAGAGATGTACCGATGGTGCAGATTGTACTGAGAAAGAGCATCAACGAAACCGAAGGACCACTTTTAGGATAATAAATGATAATTTTGAGTTAGAATCGATAGAACCCGACGATATTATAGTTGATTTTGCGCCGAACTTTGGACCGGACGATAAAGATGATGATTCTGAGAATGAGATCAACAATAATCGGCAAAGCCCTGATAAATAACAAGTTATGTTTTGGTTATCATGTTGATAAATTGAAAACATATAATTACAAATTTGTACATAAATACCTATTTTAGCAGAACCTTTTGCAAATTTGGTGTATAATTGCAGTAATTGAATGAGCAAATCAAGTAGTACACGTGTATTAACCTCAATTCTCTTTGTCTTCTCCCTATCTCTTTTCAGTTGTGTTACCACTGAAAAAATTGAGACGGGTGATGCTGCCTTTGATGTAAAAAGATACATTCTGGCTGCTGAGTTGTATGAGAAGGAATTTTTGAAGGCAGAGGATGAAGGTGACAAAGCAATGCTGGCTTATAATATTGCGGAGTCGTACAGACTGGCAAACAGGACGACCTCAGCAGCTCAGTGGTATCAACAAGCCGCTGACCTAAACTATGGGCCGCGGGCACTTTTCTTCTACGCTACAATGCTCAAAACCAAAGAAGATTACGAACAAGCAATTATCTACTTCCAGGAATACATTGATAAAGTTCCCGGAGATCGTGCGAAAGCAGAAAAAGAAATTAAAGGATGTAAAGATGCCATGAAATGGCAGGCACAGGAGTCAGAAACAACTGTTTCCACATTGGATGGACTCAATTCAGTTGCCGCTGATTATTTCCCCACGATCTATAAAGATAATATGGTCTTCTCTTCTCAGAGAACATCCTCATCGGGAAAGGCAATATATGAATGGACAGGCGAAAACTTTTCTGACCTTTTTATATCCAAAATTGATGATCAGGGAAATTTGTCTGTTCCAACCCTGTTTGATAAAGAAGGGATAATAAATACGGAAGATCACGAAGGCTCGGCTTGTTTTAGTAAAGACGGAAAGGAAATATATTTTACCAGATGTTTTAGCGGGCTTAACGGTGACGCATTTTGCAAAATCTACCATAGCAAATCCGTCGATGATGGACAGTGGAGTAAACCTAAAAAAGTACGATTTTTTACGGATTCAACAAATTATGGTGACCCTAACCTTTCTCCTGACGGATCAAGATTATATCTCAGCGCTGACTATCCGGGTGGATATGGGGGAAAAGACATTTATGTTAGCACTAAGCAAGGTGTTAAATGGGGTGATCCTGTAAATATGGGAGCTAACATAAACACCAGTGGTGACGAACGTTTTCCGTTTGAACATGAAGACGGTAGTTTATATTTCAGTTCAAACGGCCACGTTGGAATGGGCGGACTGGATGTTTTTCGGGCTACTTCGAATAGCAATACTTGGAGAATAACAAACTTACGTCATCCGATCAATTCCGGTGGCGATGATTTCAGTCTTGTATTTAGCAATGAAGAGAATACTAATCCTCTGATTGAAGTCCTGGGAACAGGTTATTTTACCTCGGCAAGAGAAGGTGGTATGGGTAACGATGACATTTACAAGTTTAAGATTGTCAGACCAAAGCATTTGTCCATCATGCTTGAGGGTACTGTGGTTAAGAAAGTATTTGAGGATCCCACCGACCCTGAAAGTACGGTCATAGACCGGATACCTGTTGCAGATGCATTAATTCAACTATACCTCGGTGATAGCTTAGTTGCAACCATAACTACCGAGGAAGATGGTATGTTTGTTATTGAAGACCTGGAGGCTGAAAAAGAATATTTATTGAGAGCATCAAAAACCGGTTTCTTTGTCAAGAAAGAACAATTCTCCACGATGGGCATGTTAGTTGGAGATTTTTCTCTCACCAGAATTATCGTTGTAGAGATTGTTGAGATACCGGTGGAAATTATGGTGATCAACAATATCTATTATAAATACGATAGCAAATATATCAGGGCGGATGCCAGACCGGCACTTAATATTCTGGTAAGTTTGCTCAAAGAGAATCCTACGCTAATCGTTGAAATTGGATCGCACACTGACTCACGGGGTACGGAAGAATACAACTTTACACTTTCTAAGGGAAGAGCTCAATCGGTGGTAAGGTATCTCATAAATCATGGAATTAATAAGCGCCGGTTAACTGCCAGAGGGTATGGAGAATCCTTGCTTACGAACAGGTGTTCTGATGATGTAGATTGTACCGAGGAGCAGCATCAGAAGAACAGAAGAACTACATTCCGTGTCACCGGAACAGATTTTGATATCGAATCCATTGTCCCGGACAACATCACTACGGATGGTCGCAAGCCCGATAAAGAAGATGATAAAGAAAATTAAGAATGAGTTATCTTATTTTTTATCAACCAGGTTATTGAATTTCCAACCAACCTTATCGGCATCTCCCAACATAGTTAATTTTCGTATTAAAACGTTTTTATTTTGATAGAGGTGGGTGAAAAACTCAAATACGACCTCAGGGGTGTCTCCGCAGATAAAAACGAAATTCATGACGCTATAAAACATCTTGATAAAGGCCTGTTTCCAAACGCGTTTTGTAAAGTATTACCCGATATCGTTGGACATGATGAAGAATATTGCAATATCATGCACGCGGATACAGCAGGTTCAAAAGCCTCCCTCGCATATTTATATTGGAAAGAAACCGGCGATGAGAATGTTTGGCAAGACTTAGTACAGGATGCCATTGTCATGAATATTGATGATCTCTTCTGCACCGGGGTGACGAACGATATTGTTATCTCTTCCACTATCACAAGAAATAAAAACCTTATTACCGGGGCGGTTATTAAACGAATTATAGAGGGTACAAATATTTTTCTTGATGGGTTGAAGAAATACGGATTCAACATTATTCTTGCCGGAGGAGAAACCGCGGATGTTGGTGATCTGGTGCGAACAATAGACATTGGTATCACCGCCTTTGCAAGGTTACCTCGCGAGGACGTCATTGAGATAAACATTCAATCGGGTGATGTAATTGTTGGATTGGCCTCATTCGGACAAGCGGTATACGAAACAAAATATAACAGCGGCATTGGCAGTAATGGACTCACTTCTGCCCGTCACGAGGTTTTAAATGCCACTTACAAGGAAAAGTATCCGGAGACATTTGATAGTCAAATTCCGGAGGATCTGATCTATTCAGGTAATCATAAGTTAACAGATACTGTGGAGAACGCACCGCTTACCATCGGGAAATTACTTTTATCGCCTACCAGAACTTATGCTCCAATACTGAAACAAGTGCTGGAGGCGCATCGTCAGCAGCTGCATGGAATTATTCATTGTACCGGTGGGGGCCAGGGTAAAGTTCTTCACTTCATAAATGAATTAGAGATCGTTAAAGATAATTTGTTTGATATCCCACCCGTTTTTAATATAATAGCCAATCAAGCCGAAATGAAGTGGGAAGAAATGTACCAAGTATTCAATATGGGCCACCGGATGGAGCTCTACACGGATGAAGGTACAGCCGAAAAGATTATTGACTTATCTGAGAGCCTTCATGTACAGGCCAGGATAATTGGGCATGTGGAGAAAGGGAGTAAACGCCAGGTCAGGATAAAGTCACCGGATGGAAAGATTGTTTTAACAGGATAAAATTCCTATTAATAACTCTAATAAATCATCAATTATGCCATACAAGGAAATGGAAATCACAAAATTGTATCACTCAATTGGCGAAGTAGCCAATATGCTCAATGTATCAACATCCCTGTTGCGCTTCTGGGACAAGGAATTCGACATCTTAAAGCCACGCAAGAACAAAAAAGGGGATAGATTGTTCACTCAGAAGGATGTGGATAATGTTAAATTGATTTACCACTATGTGAAAGAAAGAGGTTTTACATTAGAGGGGGCCAAACGTAAGCTTAGGGAAAACAGGAGTGATAGTGTAAATAACTATCAAGTGGTCGAATCATTGAAGAAAATTCGAGGCTTGCTTTTGGATATAAAAGAGAATATGTGAGGTTAACTTAACACGAGGTTATCATGTTTCTATTTTCAAAAAATAAGAAAGTAAAGAAAATCACAAAAACGGATCCTAAGCAAAAGGAGAAGGTGAGTAGAATACACTTCCGGAATGCAACGGGATTGACTTTTATTCTGATTTCCGTTTTCTTATTTATTGCTTTTTCATCCTATTTGTTTAAATGGAAGGGAGATCAATCTGCAGTAATTAACAGGAATTTTATTGAGCTTATCAGTAATTCTGATCTGCAGACAGAGAATGCACTTGGTAAGGTAGGAGCATATGTGTCTCATCAGCTATTTTACAATGGCTTCGGACTTTCCTCATTCCTGATAGTTGGTATGTTCTTATTAATTGGGATGAAACTTTCACTCCATCTTAAAAAAATATCATACCTGATCGTTTCAAAGTATTCACTTTTCTTCTTGATTTGGTTTTCAATTACACTTAGCCTGTTAAATGCGAATTCCGGCTTCGCCTGGGGTGGAATAGTAGGAAATTATTCCAAGGATGTCCTTGCGTCTTTTCTTGGAGGTGTTGGTGTACCCATACTGCTGTTTTTCTCTTTACTCCTGTTCTTCGTGATTGAATTCAAACTAAATTTTGACGTGGCATTGTTAAAAGGAATGACATTCTTCAAAAGCGGAGTACCCAAAATGGACGGACCCGTTGTTGAATTGAATATTGAAGAACCTATTCAAGTGGATGAACCCGTTCCTGCCACGAAAGAAGAGGTGAAGGACCAGCCGGAATTGGAGCTTGAGATTGAAGAGGAGGAACCCAAAGAAGAAAACACGGTTGAGGTACTACTTAATGTGGATGAGGTAGAACCGTTAATGGAAGAAGAAATTGATACTGATTCAGAAATTAAATTGGGCATAGAACATACTGAAGAAGAAAAGATCCTGGATGAGGAAGAAGCAGTAATTACAAACTATGATCCAACATTGGATCTTCCCAATTATAAGTATCCTACCGTGGATCTTCTTAATGAAATTGATGCAGAAAAAGTTAAGGTTGACAAGGAAGAGCTTAAAGAGAATACTGATCAGATCATGGAAACTCTTAACAATTACAATATTCAGATTGAGAGGATCAAAGCTACCATTGGGCCTACTGTTACTTTATATGAGATCGTACCGACACCCGGAACACGTATTTCGAAAATCAAGAACCTGGAAGATGATATTGCGTTGAGCCTCTCTGCACTCGGTATCAGGATCATCGCGCCAATCCCGGGAAAGGGCACAATTGGTATTGAAGTTCCCAACAAGCAGAGGGAGATCGTTCCGATCCGTACCATGCTTTCCTCTGAGAAATTTCAATTATCACAGATGGATCTTCCGATCGTGTTAGGTAAAACGAT
>JACZTA010000215.1 GCA_022573915.1 Bacteroidota bacterium
GATTCTAAGTTTTTTTCTCCTTCCGTCTTTTCATCTTCCTTTGCTTCGAATTCTTCCTCGTAAGTTTCTTCCTCTTCTCGTTCATCCACCACCGATTCCTCTGTGGTAGCATCGTCATCCAGCCAACCATCCATCAAATTACTGAAGGAATCACCCGTGCCCGGTTCCTCAGTCGTAGTGGATTCCTCCTGTGCAGGCTCATTTTTCTGCTGGTATCTTAATTGTTCTTGCCTGCGTTCTTCCAACTTCCTCTTCCTGGATTTAGCAATAAACCTCCTATAGAGGAACCATGCTAACAACACTATCGGGATCCATGGTTGATAATCTTCCATTGTTTTACTATGATTTACTGAGCGCTATGATTAAGAGCAAATATGAATATTTATTTCAATAGCTTACTTAGTTTTTTCGAATATTGTATTCCTGAACTCAAATTTAACATTTGTTGCGGATTAAATAAACCGGTATCCAAAATAAATGCTGTAATCAACTGATTTGGGATCCATTCAAAAATTGAATTATCATGGAAATCAGTTTTTGTATCGCCCTGAACTATTAATTTTCTGCTATCACCTACTACAATAACTGGAATATGGCGCTCCCTGGCTTCCAACGCAATTTCCTTACTCCCCACTTTATTTAAAAACCGGTCGGAATGAAGTTGATCTACACCCAACAGTACCAAATCTACCTTATCAAGATAAGCTGTAATTTCTTGATCCTTTATCAATAAGGTGTTGATTTTCAGGACATTGAGCTTATCAGATTGAATCTGTCCTTCATTGCCGGGAATTGACTCAGTTTGAAAAACAACAATTTCGTGACCCTCCCTCATTATTTGTTCAATAACATGAAAGACCGTACTGCTTTGACTGTGTGTAAGAACGGAGACAGGATTGGGATTGGGATTGGTTTTAAAGTTAAAATCGGTCAAATAATTTAGAAAGATTTCTGAGATCTTTTCATTTGACCTTATGAGTTTTTGTTGATAGTTTTCAAGATAGGATTTTGCATCTTTCTTAAGATCACTCAACTCCCCTGTTTCCAATCTGATCATGAATTCGTTCAAAAAACTGCTTATTATCGTAAACTGATGGAGGTTTTTAAACAAATACTCGATGATCGGGATGAGCTCTTTCTGATCAGCATTGATCTGAACCTTCAATACTTCAAGAATATCAAGCAACAAAGCTGCAGATCCTGATTCCCTGTCGTTAACGATGTCTTGAAACAGTTTCACCTTAGTCTACCCAAATGGATTTTTGATTAACAAATTCGAGAATCCCCGGTTCCGCCAGCTCTCTCCCGAACCCCGATAGTTTCACACCACCAAATGGCATTCGAGGATCCGAGCTTACGAGTTTGTTAACAAAAACACATCCGGCCTGAATCTTTCTGGAAAGGGATGTTCCCTTTGCAAGGTCACTCGTCCATATAGATGCGCCAAGACCATATTTTGTATCGTTGGCGATTCTAATCGCGTCCTCCTCATCTTTAGCGGAAATCACTGAAGCCACCGGCCCAAAGAGCTCCTCTTCATATGCTCGCATCCCCGGGACAACTCCTTTTATCAAAGTTGGGTTATAAAATGATCCCGGCATATCGGGACGGTTGCCACCCAAAATCAATTCGGCACCTGCCTCTAAAGATTGGTTTACCTGGAGTTCCAATTGATCAACCAGATCAGTTCTTGCCATGGGCCCTATATCTGTTCCGGCATCCATTGGATCCCCTATCTTCAAATTTCCCATAGCGCCTGTCATCTTCTCCAAGAACTCCTTTTCCACTTTCTCGACCACAATAAATCTTTTAGCAGCGATGCAACTTTGACCCGCATTGATCATGCGCGATTTTACGCCTGTCTTAACCGCCTTGTCAAGGTCTGCATCTTCCAACACCACAAACGGATCGCTTCCTCCCAGTTCGAGCACGAGTTTCTTGATATGCTTTCCGGCATTTTCCGCTACTTTAGAACCAGCCCTTTCACTTCCGGTTAATGAAAATGCCACTACCCTTTTGTCACCTATCAATTCGTGAATCTTTCCGGTATCAATTAACAGGTTACTAAAGCTGCCTTTGGGAAATCCGGAAGAGACAATGATCCGCTCAATGGCTAAGGCACATTGCGGAACGTTAGATGCGTGTTTTAATAAACAAGAATTGCCTGCCATTAAAGCAGGAACGGCAAATCTGAATACCTGCCAAAAGGGAAAGTTCCACGGCATGATCCCAAGTATGACTCCGAGCGGTTCGAAGCTGACGAAACTTCTTGATGCTTCAGTTTCAATTTCGCGGTCCGCCAGGAAATTGGCTGCATGCTCGGCGTAATAATTACAAAGCGACGCACATTTATCGATCTCCGCAACAGATTGCCCGATTGGCTTACCCATTTCAAGGGTAATAAGTTTCGCCAATTCCTGTCTTTCCTTTTTAAGGTTTTCAGAAACGATTTTCATCAACTTTGCACGTGATGTAATATCCCCTGCAAGCGAATCACGATACGTAACATACGCATCGTTGAGTATCTGTTCTACCATTTGATCATCATGGCCTTCAAAGGTTTGAAGAGTCTCTCCGGAGAAAGGATTAATGCTTTTGAAGTTCATTAATAACGAATTTATTATTGATTAATATCCCGTATACATAAGGATTCAAAATAGATTTCGTTATCAAATGTACAACATTCGAACATTGAGATACAAAAGACATTTTGGGCAAAAAGTGTTAATATTGTGATCGCTTAAATAAAGAAGATGAAATTTAATTACGTAAAGATCCTGATGACACTACTGGTATTAGGGACCGGCTTCTATCTCTTTAAGGTCATTAATGAACCTATCCGTTTCAAAAGCGATGAAAAGGAACGCAGAGCGGCAGTTATCGACAGATTGAAAGAGATCAGGCAAGCCCAGTTTTATTACAAGGATTTAAAAAGCCATTTTGCAGACAATTTTGATAGCCTTATCTATACCTTAACCTACGACACATTTATAGTGATCAGGGTTATGGGAAATCCTGATGACACGAACCAGGTCATCAGACGCGACACTTCTTATATACTTGCACGGGATTCAGTATTCACTGCCGCCGGACATTCGGTCGAAGATCTTCAGTACATTCCTTATAGCAATAAAAAGAAATTCTTTTTGGATGCCGACGTGATTGAATCCAACAAGGTGAGGGTACATGTATTTCAGGCAAGTGCTTTATATCGCGATATTTTCCACGACAGGGATACTAAACTATTTGATAAACATAGATCCATTAGTGTAGGTTCTCTTACCGAAGCATCCTATGCAGGAAACTGGGAATGATATTATCGATCCTGCTCACAAGGATTCGGTTCTGAATCTGGCTGATAAGTTTTACGCAGCTAAATCAAGTGACCAGTACGACCTCTTAGTATTTATTAATAATGATATGATCGCATGCACTTCCTTCCTGGGAAGTCAGGAAAGTTACCTCCAACTGTATTCTCGTGCTTTTGAAAGGATCAATCACCCACTCAAACTGCAGAAACAACTCATCAGCCTTTTTAAAGAGGAAGATCTGTTCAAACTAAAATATAAGTCTGTTCGAATTGCCATCGGTGATATTGGCTCTACCTTAGTCCCCGAAGAACTTTATGATGAAGATAGCAGCAAGGCAATTCTTAACATCAATCATATCGTAAATGAAAAAGATGTTATTCAGGTTGATACATTAGACCTGATAAAAGCCCGTAATGTCTACGCTCTTCCAAAAGAACTTCAGGCACTGCTTTTAAATCAATTTGAGAATGTAACCCTGATTCATGCTTCTACCCCATTGATACATTCTTTATCCGGCCTCTCTTTGGAACCCGCCCTATTTGTACATGTTCAGAAATCGTCCATTGAGGTGATTGTAATGGAAAAATCTAATCTGATATTTTACAACCACTTTAATTACAAGACGCCGCAGGATTTCATCTATCATGTTTTATATGTATTTGAGAAGCTCGAACTTAATCCGGAAAATACTCATCTAACCTTTATGGGTGAGATCAACAAGGATTCTGAATACTTTGATGAAACTTATAAATATGTTCGTCATGTAAATTTTTCGCAGCGGCCTGATGAAATGAAATACAGCAATGAATTAGATACGCTCGCGCTTCATAATTATTTTAATCTCTTTTGCATCAATGCGTATCATTAGCGGTAAGCACAAGGGATACAGATTCTATCCTCCAAGAAACCTACCGGTAAGGCCTACCACTGACTATGCTAAATCCGGGCTATTCAACATTCTGAACAATGAATTCGATTTTGCTACCGTAAGTTTGCTCGACCTGTTTTGTGGAACCGGGAGTATTAGTTTTGAATTTTCTTCGCGTGGGTGTACCCAGATCACTGCAATTGACAAGAGCTTTCATTGTGTAAAGTATGTCAGGGAAATGACGAAGACGCTGGATATGGAAGGTATAGAAGTTTATAAATCAGATGTCTTCAAATTCTTACACCTTTGTATTGATAAGTTTGATATTATTTTTACAGGTCCACCTTACGCCTTAAGGAACATTCCGGCCTTACCCGGGAAGATCTTCGAGCTAGGATTACTTAATAAAGAGGGGTGGCTCATTGTTGAACATTCAAAGCAATTATCGCTTGCGGAAGTGGAGCATTATAAGTTAAGCCGCTCATACGGCAGTACGATATTTAGTATCTTTACTCACTAAGGTTCAAAATCTGAACAACCTTCAATGTCTAATATTGCAGTATTCCCCGGCTCCTTCGACCCGATAACCCTGGGCCATGTCGATGTTATCAAACGGGCTACCCCATTGTTTGATAAGGTCATCATTGCTATTGGTGTAAATTCAGAAAAATCCTACCAGTTTCCGGTTGAAAAAAGAATGGAATGGATAAATGACATTTTTAGCTCCGAGGAAAAGATAAGCTGCGAACAATACGAAGGGCTTACAGTCGACTTTTGTGTAAAAACGGGCGCAAATTATATCGTGCGTGGTGTACGCTCAGGCCCAGATTTTGATTTTGAGAAATCAGTTGCTCAACTCAATCAAAAGATGAACAAGAATTTAGATACGCTTCTACTGGTAAGCAAGCCCGAACTTTCGCATATCAGTTCTTCTATTGTCCGGGAAATAATCAGGAATGGAGGAGATATCAGCTCGTTTGTGCCATCACAAGTGAAAGTGTAGAAACCTTAATCGATCTCGCTTAGGGCAAATTGGTCCCCTATCTTTAAAAAGGTAAAGTAGGTTTTGTTTTCTTTATCATTAATAATAAAAGTGACTTGTTGCACATACAGTATACCAATCGACTCTTCATGAATCTTGAATTTGCCCATAGTGATGTCCGAACTTATTGTGACTGCTTCTTTTATCCATAAGCAAACGGCATCCACCGCCTCTTTCTCCTTAGGTTCTGAATAATTCGCTACATCCTTCCAACGTCGTTTCTTATTCTTACCCCTATAAACCACCATGGGCGCAGCTTTATAAAACAAGCCCTTATCAATGAACTCCTGCCTGGAAGAATCTGCTTCTTCGCAAATTGTAAATAAATCATTCAATGCTTTATTAACATGGATCGAATCCACGTTCTGCTCCTGAGCACCGGCAAAGCTGCTGAGAAAAGTTAAAAGGAGTACGAATACTGAATATGTAATCTTGCAGTTATGCATCAAGGCGTATAATTTACAAAAAGTGTACCATTGCGCTTATTTATAAACGTTGATATAATCCTAAGCAGGTATATGTGTTAAAAATTTAAGCCACAAACTTTGATAAGTATTTTCGCGAATCTCTCCAAGATCCTTCCCATTACACCATTTTACTTCTGAAATGTTCTCTTCTGCCTGGGGTACAAGATCTTCTGTTGAACTACCGGACATCTCAAACCAAAATGTTTTCTTTAGAATTCTTTGATCTTCAACTTTATAACAATGGTAAGTTGATTCATCAGGTTTAATGATTTCAATTTGTTTAACACCCGTCTCCTCTTTCACTTCACGTATTGCAGTTTGCTCAGGTGACTCACCACTCTCTATTTTACCCTTGGGCAGATCCCATTTTCCTAACCGCTTTATGGCAAGGAGTTCTTCCTTTTCGTTTTTCACCAATCCCCCTGCGGCTTCTAAATATAGAAATAAAGAAAAGAACACATCTTTAAGTTTTTTAAATTCTGAGAAATAGAGAGTTACATTTCTTCGTTCAATAGTTGATTCAAAATTCTCTATTAATTTCACCAAAGTCTCTTTTCTTTCATCCCATAAGATATCGACCGAGCTTTCACCGGGCTCTTTCATCGGTTCATCGGATAACAACACCGCAGTGTTATTAATATATATTTGGTAGTTTTGAGACATGCCGGAAAATGATCAAGTTAACGCTAAAGTAGCGGAACTTCTGTTGCAAATAAAAGCAATCAAGCTGCAACCTCAAAGTCCATTTATATGGACAACCGGGTGGAAATCTCCCATTTATTGCGATAACAGAATCATACTTTCCTACCCAAATATCCGCGATTATATAATAGA
>JACZTA010000216.1 GCA_022573915.1 Bacteroidota bacterium
GCATGCGCCGCATCACCAATTAACACGGTATTGTTGTTCACCCAGGGATCACATTGAATTGTCACAAGTGAAGAAGTTGCATTTGTGAAGAAATCGCTCTTTAGCGTAGGCATTAGATCATAAGCATCAGGAAATTCTGTTTTAAAAAATTTCTCCAGATCATCCTCATCTTTGATAGCATCAAATGAAGGTGTTCCTTCGAAGGCAAAGAACAAAGTACAAGTAAAGCTTCCATCAATATTGGGCAGCGCAATTAACATAAACTGTTTCCTTGGCCAAATGTGCAGAGCGTTCTTTTCCAGTAACCATTTGTCATTTTTATCGTCCGATTCCTTTGGTGGTATTGTCAATTCCTTATACCCATGTTTGAGGAATTTTTGAGACAGGTTGAACTGATCTTGGAAGTGCATACTCTCACGTATTGCGGAGAAGGCGCCATCGGCTCCAAAAATATATTCGAATTCCTTGCTTTCCGCAGGTACCTCATCAATTTCACCAAAATAGATCTCTGTTGCAGCGATGTCTACCTTACTGCACTTCATTTCAAAATGATAACTAACATTTTCAAAAGTCTCCGCATAATTCATCATTGTAATATTCAACTCCGCTCTTGAAACAGAATAGATCGCCTGGTCTTTTTGGCCATAAGGTAAGAGCGACAATCCACCCTTCTCATCATGAATCATTCTACCTTTCATCGGAATGGCAATATCTCTAATCTGCTTATCCAATCCCACCGTTTCCAGTGCTTTCCATCCCCTATCGGATAGTGCTAAATTGATTGAGCGGCCGGCAATAATCTCCGCATTCCGCATATCCATCCTATGCTCATATACGTCTACCGTAAAACCCCTTTTCGCCAGAAATACAGACAATAATGAACCAACCAACCCGGCTCCAACAATTGCAATACTCTTATTCTCGCTCATATTGATAAATTTGAAATTGCTTGAGAACAGCAATTTTAGTAAATTATCTTTGCACAAGAAAACAGCCTAGCTATCTTTGTTCACTTCAGCCGTCTTTATTAAAGGTATATTATTCATATTGGTTATTAAAACAACGCCTTTAATTATACCAATATCAGATGGATATTAGAGATTTAATTTTTGGTCCAATATTCCTGGCGATTATTTATTTCATTGCCTACAGGATTAGAAACAAATATTACGAGCATTCAGCTATTCGGAAATACTTTATTCCCGGTCTCTCGGTAAAATTATTGGGAGCGATTTGCGCAGGATTGGTATATGAATTCTATTACGGGGGCGGAGATACTTTTGCATTCTTCCAAGGCACACAAATCATATGGGATGCAATGGTTGACTCTCCCATAACCGGTTTTCAGCTTCTAACGGCAGAAGCGGGTGAGTTTAATCCGCGTACATATCCCTACGCTTCTCAAATGTATTTCTACTTCGACTCGTTATCTTATTTCGTTGTAAAGATTGCAACGGTTGTCAGCTTTCTCTGCTTTGACAGTTATATCGCGATTGCAATGATATTTGCCTGTGTATCGTTTAGTGGTGCCTGGGCATTGTACAGGACGCTGCTGCGCATTTATCCCGAAGTTCATAGGAATCTTGCCATAGCAATATTGTTCATTCCTTCAGTCTTTTTTTGGGGTTCAGGGCTGTTTAAAGACACCATCACATTTGCAGCCTTGAGCTGGCTGACCTATGCCTGCTATCATTTTTTTATTAGAAGAGACCGGCTTATATCGAGCGTGATCATCATGGGGATATGCGTGTATTTGATTGTCAATATCAAGGTCTATATTATCATGTGTTTTGTCCCGGGGTTGGTAATATGGTTATTCCTCACCTATCGTAAGAGGTTAGACAACCAATTTCTTAAAATACTATTCACTCCTGTTCTGATCGTAATAGCCGGAGGCTTCAGTTATTTGGCGATTCAGCAGGTGGGAGACGAATTTGAAAAATATTCTTTTGAAAAGATCATAGAAACGGCCGCTGATGTTCAGTGGTGGCACACAGTAGTAACTGAAAAGGAAGGAGGGTCGGTATACTCTTTAGGTGAGTATGATCCAACTTTGATTGGAATTTTAAAGAAAATTCCCCTTGCATTAAACGTTACGCTATTTCGACCTTATATTTTTGAAGCGAAGAACATTGTAATGTTATTCTCTGCTATCGAAAGCCTGGTCCTTTTGCTGTTTACTATCTATATCGTCATCAAGGCCAGAATCTTTAAGATATTTACAATCACCGCGGCGCATCCGGAAATATTTTTCTGTATGATATTTGCCCTCATCTTTGCATTTGCCGTTGGGTTTACCAGTTATAATTTTGGCGCATTGGTGAGGTATAAGATTCCGTGCTTACCTTTTTATGTGGCAGGATTAATGTTGATCAATCATCATTTAAATAGGTTCAGGAAATTAGCCGAATTTGAAGAGACGCTATAATTCGTCACAACTTTCTCCCGCGCCTTCTGGCCCATCTCAACTCTAAGCGCTTCGTTATCGAGCAATTGAATAATCTTCTCCTCCCAATCGTGCTCCTCTACACAAAGAAATCCATTTACTCCATCTTCAATAATGTCTTTGTTAACTCCAACCGGCGAGGCTATTGAAGGAATACCCAACGACATATACTGCAAACTTTTAAACCCACATTTACCCCTCGTCCAGTCATTATCAGGCATTGGCATCAGCCCTATGTTAAATTTCAGAAGATCATCGATCTCTGAATCCCTGTTCCACTCGATGAATTGAAAATTTTCCAGGTCCAATTTCGGATCCTTGTTAGAGATCACAAGCAATTCAAATTCGTGAGTTTGGCTTATTTTCTTAAATATTGGAACAAGGAAATCCAGAAATCCAATCGTAGTATGTGTACCTGTCCAACCAATCACAGGCTTATCCGTATGATGATCTTTCATTTTCCTGTGATAGCTTGTGTCAATAGTGGTTGGATTGACCAAAATCTGCTTATTAAATTGGCTGGCGTACTCTTTTAAATACTGATTTCCACATGATATTCTATAAGCCATACGGCAAATACCATCTGTTTTTGAGTTTCCCTTCAAACTATTTACCACCATATTTTCTTCAGAAGTATTAGCCATCCAGATCGCATCATCAAAATCAAAAATGTATTTCTTACGAAAGATCCTTGTTAAGATCCATTCATAAATTGCAGGTCCAAAAGGAAAGGCCTCCCGATGAATAAAAAGTAAGTTGTATTTCCTCAAGCCGAAAAGTAAATAAATCCTTCTGATAGATCCGGTAATAAAACCGATCAGTTTGTATATACTATTTCCGGGCTTATACAGAATCTTCCATGTGCTTTCATCCCAAAAACTGACGACATCATAATTAATCGCATTGGCCTCCAGCAATTTGAAGTATTGTTCAAACCTGAACCGCTGGCTGGGTGCATTATCGAGTGGATACGGTATGATAAATAGAATTTTCATTCAAACTAAATACAATACTGGTGTTTAGTCTTCCTTACTGCTTAAAAAGAATTTTCTTTTTGCTACAGCACTGATCAATAGTAAAGCTGAAATTAATGCAAATGGATATGCTGTAACAAAATAACGGAATTCGATCATCCTTAAAACTACCGGACAAAGTATGATGATATAAACAGGTATTACGGCGATAAGCCATTTATCTAAATTACCATTTATAAGAAAAGTTACAATACTTATGAGACTTAGAAAAATCACTGATAAATATAAGATGGAGTAAATCACCTTGAATCCCATCTCCGGAATACTCAGATCCCGCCATGCAACGCTCGATAAATTATAGGTCCCCGAATGAAAAAGAAATTTCTTGACCAGTTTGAGAGGCGCCAGTATAAAATAATGAAGTGGCTTCTCCCGCTTGAAAGCATCCGCATAAGAATATAATATCCTCGCACACTCCTTTTCATATATCTCCCTTTCATCTTCAGGTATATTGAGATCTCTGGCCTTCATATAAAGTTCTCTTACCATCAATAGTGAATCGTAGTTATATGCACTCGTGTAAATAGTCGAAGGCAGTTTGATGTAGGAAGGTGGCTCGTACGAAAGAACAAACCTGTGCTTTACCGCAAAATTCTCATCAAACCAGCGAACCTCCGAATTAGGATTCCATGAGATCCAGTCACCACCCCAGGCTTGCACAAACTTGCCTAGTGCCAATGTACTTTCTGAATGATGCGAACCGCCATAGATACTGTATTGAAATGGAATGACTTTTTGATAGACACTGTAATTTCTTATTACCCAAATACCGTCGATAACTGTAAAGGGAAGCAGAAAAAATACGGTGGAAAGAAACGCCTTCTTTATCCAGCTGGTTTTATCTTGTTTATAGATCCTAATCAACATATATAACCAGAAAACAGCTAACAGCGGTGCGAGAAACGGTCTTAACAAAATCGACCAGGTTAACAGAATCCCTGCCAATAATAAATTCCATTTCGATTGAGAAGTAATCGGTTTACACAAGAAATAAACTGCGATGATAAGACTTGCCGTTGCAAAGCTTTCTGTTAGGATAAATACATCCCAAACAGAGACATAGGTGCTGAATAAATATAGAAAATATGTCCAATAGAATAGTTTTTGTGATCCGGTGATCAAAGATGTCAGTTTTGCGAGATACCAAACAGAGACAGCCGAAAGGATCACCTGCAATATCAGCAAAAGGTTAAGTGCCGTGGTTTGTGGAACAACTAAACGAAGCAGCAGATATACTGTTCCATAAGCAGGTGTTCTGTCTGCGTAAGTACTTTCATCATTGATATCGTAAGCATAGGCCCCGTGTTCAAGAAGATTCTCGATTGGCCTTAGATAAGTTTCCGCATCCCCTGAAAAGCCACCTTTAAAACCTTCAATATGGCTGGAGAAATTTAGAAAAAAAATGAAATAGATGGCAAAGAGCGACTTGACTACAATTGCCAGGCTTATCCAATAGACTTTTTGATCGGGTGCTCTTAGAATTAAGTTTCTTATCAACTTACCGATTTAAATACAAAGGTCGTAAAGAATTTTATTGTTCTCTAATCATCCACGGTTTATAGTTTTGTTTAGCGAATGGCTGCATTGCCACATGGCTACATGGTTGGAAACATCATCTACTCTGTAGGCCCAGGCATGCAGATAGCTACAGCCATGTAACCATTTGACTAATATAGCCACGAAGAGTCTACAGCCAGCGCAAGATTTATTTGTTAAGAGTTATACAATTGTTGGTTCAGGTAGCGGTACAATAAACTTTACGCCCTTTTCCCTTAGATGGCCCATCTTTGCAATGATGTCTTTTGCAAAATTCCATGCAAATATTACGAGGTAGTCAGCAGGATTTGTTTCCAGAAATTTGCTGTCGACAATGGGTATGTTCGCACCCGGTGAATACATGTTTTGTTTTAATGGATTATCGTCCACTATATATTTAATCTTATCTGAAGAAAGTCCACAGAAATTGATGAGTGTATTACCTTTTGCAGGCGCCCCGTATCCAACCACGGTTTTATTTTCCGCTATTGCTTCATCAATAAATTTGTTGACTTTGGTTTTAACATCCATTACCTTGCTGGCAAACTCTATGTACTTTGAAATTTCGTTGAAACCTTTTGCATTCTCGTCATTCAAATATTTTGCAACTATTTCTTCCTCTTTGTTACTGCCACTTTCTTTTTGAATAAACACGCGCAACGATCCACCGTGCGACGCTACAGGCTTAATATCAAATATCGACAACCCAAACCTTTTCAACATACCGGCAAGTGGTGTAATAGATATATAAGAAAGATGCTCGTGATATATCATATCAAAGAGCATTTCTTCAACCATGGTGACGAGGTAAGGAAATTCAATGATGAACATTCCGTCATCCCTTAAAAGGTCATTAACATTTACACAAACGGAATGAATGTCATCTATATGCGCGAATACATTATTTGCGGTTATTATGCTTGCTTTTCCGTGCTCCCCGGTAATTGTTTTAACCGTTTCCCGGTCAAAATACCTGTTGATGGTCAATAACCCTTTCTCATTCGCTTCATCGCTTAGATTTTTGGCAGGTTCTACCCCTATCGCTTTGATTCCATTGTCAATGAAATGAGATAAAAGTAGTCCATCGTTACTTCCAATATCTACAGCAAAATGATCATCCGTACCATTTAGGCGACTTACGGTGTCAACTGCGTAATCCTCGAAATGTTTCCTAAAGGTCGGGGAGGTGGAGCTTACATAAAGATAATGCGAAAACATTTTCTCAGCCGGGACTACATGGGTCAGTTGGACCAATCCGCAACCATCACATCTTGTGATACTCAACGGGCACGAAAATTCTGTTTCTGCCAACTCTTCTTTGGTTAGAAATGAGTTGGCCAGAGGCATGCTGCCCAGATCGAGAATACTGCCGGGTAAAGGTTCAAGACAATATCTACATTCCTTTTTCCTGTATTCCTCCATTAGCTATTCTTGGACAAGGTCCGGATTCATATAACCCTCTATG
>JACZTA010000217.1 GCA_022573915.1 Bacteroidota bacterium
CATTACCCATGATCTGAGCACAAACCATAGTCAGTGCTTCACATTGTGTTGGATTGACTTTTCCGGGCATGATAGAAGATCCCGGTTCATTTGCAGGTATAATGATCTCACCTATACCGCTTCGGGGGCCCGAACTAAGGATTCTGATATCGTTACCGATCTTCATCAGGCTGACTGCCACTGTTTTTAAAGCTCCCGAAGCTTCTACTATCGCATCATGTGCTGCCAGAGCTTCAAACTTGTTTTCTGCTGTTTTAAATGGTTTGCCGGTAAGCTTCGCGATTTGCACAGCAACATTTTCCGCGTATCCCGGTGGAATGTTGATCCCGGTTCCCACGGCTGTTCCCCCGAGCGCGATCTCAGAAAGATGATCGAGAGAATTGTTGATTGCTTTTAATCCATGATCCAACATAGATTTATAACCTGAGAACTCTTGTCCCAGCGTCAATGGAGTAGCATCCATAAAATGCGTTCTGCCTATTTTTATCACATCCTTAAACTCCTTCGATTTAATGTCAAGTGTATCCCTTAGTGCTTCTAAATTTGGAACGGTGTTCTCTACCAACAAGGTATAGCCGGCAATATGCATTGCTGTTGGGAAGGTATCGTTGGAGGATTGCGATTTATTTACATCATCGTTTGGGTGAAGTGTTTTTTCAGCATCAGTCAATTTTCCTCCTGCCAAGACATGAGCCCTGTTAGCGATCACCTCATTTACGTTCATATTGGTTTGAGTACCGGAACCGGTTTGCCACACCACAAGCGGAAAATGATCATCCAGCTTGCCATCAATAATTTCATCACAAACCTGAGCTATCAATTTAGTCTTGTCTTTATCCAGGATTTCAGCTTCCAGATTGATTTGGGCAGCTGCTTTTTTTAAGATACCATAAGCCCTGATGATCTCAATTGGCATGGTTTGATCCCCAATTTTAAAGTTCTCTTTGGACCTTTGGGTTTGTGCTCCCCAATATTTATCCTGCGGAACTTTCACCTCACCAATACTGTCGCTTTCGGTTCTTTCGTTCATGTATTACTTGTGAGAATCTCTAATAGCCAACTTTTGTTGCAAAACCATACTAGCGCCTACAACTTCGTCAGATTTCGCAAAATGTCCTCAACGTAGTACAGCTACGTTTCCGGGCCCTGTGCTCATCTTCCTCGTTTCGATTGCCAGCATGATTTTTCACGATTAAGTTGGTTATTAAAGATTCCCTAATTTTTTTCAAAAGTATTAATATTTTGAAGAATAACTTAGCAATACAGTTATAACTTGTTAGCACAGTTTTGCTTGTAAGAAAAACGCGTAAAAAGGCTTGTTTTTACCCTCGTATGTTAATAATTTTCAGTTTTCAGATTCATTTTTATGTAAATTCACGATTGATTTTAATACGAATCTCTAGAATATCAAAAACCCGGATGATTCGAACATCCTTCATAATACTAATACTCTCCTGCTTGGTAGGTTATCAATCTCTTGCCCAAAACTTGTTTGAGAATACCTATGGAAACAACGATCAGGAAACGGGACGGTCTGTTCTGCAAACCGCCGATAAAGGCTTCATCATGGTTGGACACACCAATAGCTTTGGCGGAGATGAAGATATCTATCTGATAAAAACAGACAGTGCCGGAATTTTAGAATGGGCGAAAACGCTCGGTACTTCAGCAGAAGATAAAGGTTACGAAGTGATCATTGTAAGTGACGGCTATGTGATAGCCGCCTCGACAGATGGTACAGGACCGGCACTATTGAATGCTTACTTGATCAAAACCGACTTTGGTGGTATTCAAATGTGGGCGAAAACATTTGGAGGTTCTGCCGACGATATGGCTTATGCTGTAGACGCCACTGATGACGGTGGTTATATATTGGTAGGGGAGTCAAGCAGCTTTGGGAATGCGAAGCAGTTGTATGTGATCAGGACTGATTCATTAGGAACGTTAATTTGGGATACCGTTTATGGCGGTACCGGTGATGAACAGGCCGTGTCAGTGCGACAAACCCTGGATGGAGGATTTGCAATTTTTGGTTATACAACAAGCATCGGTGCGGGTAATGCCGATATGCATCTCTTAAAAATAAATGGCAACAAATCCTTTATGTGGGAAAAGACCTGGGGAAATAATAATCAGGATTTTGGATACCATTTGGAACAAGCTGCGGATAGCGGATACTTTCTTCTGGGAGTGAATCAAACCGCCCTGGATACCAATAAATTATCCTTGATCAGAACTGATAAAAGTGGCAACCAGATCTGGTTCAAATATCCATTCAGGATTTTTTCAGACAGGGCTTATCATTTTCAGATTACAGCTGACAGCAACCTGGCAATTGGAGGATATACTAATGTAACAGGTTTCAGCACCCAATACCTGCTCATAAAAGCGGATGCCAATGGAGATACTTTATGGACAAAACATTATGGTGGATCTCAAAAAGACCACGCATTTGCGATAGCGACCACAACGGATAAAGGTTATGCAATGCTGGGCCAAACAGAGGGGTTTGGCAGTTTTAACATCGACTATTATCTCGTGAAGTTAGATAGTATGGGAAATGTTGCTTGTCCGGGACCGGGAACATTCGATGCACCTGATGTTTGTATAAATACCAATGCTGTTTTTACCAACACAACGATTAGCAGTAATCCATTCTCATGGATCGTGGATGATACCATCTTCTATTCCGGAATCAATTCATCTCATTTCTTTGATTCTATAGGATCACATAAGGTCCAAATGATCCAATGCACGGACACCGCAATCCAAACTATTGAAGTGTTTCCACTGCCTATTGTCGCATTTACGTGTACCTATGACCCGTTCGGATATACCGCCACTTTCACAATGGATACGTCTCTCAATCCGGCGTCATTTAGTTGGGATTTTGGTGATGGGTCTGCAAAAAATACTTCGAATCAAAATCCAACACATATTTACGCGAATAAGGGCACCTATAATATTAAACTCGTGATAACGGATATGAATGGCTGCACTGATTCTATTGTAAAACAGATCACCCTTTTATTCAATTCTATCAACAACATCTGGATCGGCGGAGGTGAAATTGCTATTTATCCCAACCCTGTCAGTATAAATTCTACATTATTTATTGACATCACTGCCGGTGCTCCGTTTGTCAAACAGATAGAAGTTTATGATGTAAGCGGTAAAATTGTTATAAAACGATTTGACAAACTCGGCCTGCGTGAGTTAAGTATGAACGGAGTTAAACCGGGAATATATTTTTACCTTTTAACAGATAAGGATTCAATTCTGTACCGGGGTAAACTCGTTGTGATGGGCAATTAGAAGTCGCGGTTTTTTGAAACCCAGTTCCTGATATATTTTGCAATATCGTCCGTATTCGTTCCGGGAGGGAAAAGTTCTCCAACGCCCAGGTCCTGCAATTTCCTGAGATCCTTTTCAGGGATGATGCCACCACCGGTGATCAGAACATCATTCAATTCCTTTTCTTTCATCAGCTTCATGATCTTTGGAAAGATCGTCATATGCGCTCCTGATAAAGTGCTGATACCAATTGCATCGACATCTTCCTGTAAGGCAGTATTAACAACCATTTCAGGTGTTTGCCGCAAGCCGGTATAGATCACCTCAAAGCCTTTATCTCTTAAAGCCGCCGCGATTACTTTTGCACCGCGGTCATGTCCGTCTAACCCAACCTTGGCTACCAATACCCTTATCGGTCTGTCCATAGAATCTTCTTTTTTAACCAATTTTTTATCGTCTACATTTTTGTCAAGAAAAGCATTAATGGCATCCACACTTACGTTACCGACAATCTCTCCAAACTCATTGATCTTGATCTCCATACCTTTCAGGTCCGGATGGACAGTCGGTTTTCCTTTTATCGGTTTCTTTTTTGGCATCTCTTAACTACCTGGTTTATTGAATATACTAATCTTTCACGCTTTGATCATCTTAAAACTTTGAAGAGCAGTTTCCATTCTGGAGATGGTTTCGTCCTTGCCAAGTAAGGCAGCGATCTCAAATACCCCAGGTCCGAATTTCATTCCACTTAACATGAGCCGCATTACAGGCAACACTGCACCTAATCCCAGTTCTGCCTTTTCCAGTATATCTTTAAACAGATTTTCAATCGGATCATGATCAAATTTATCCAAAGCTTTGAATCCACTTATGACTTCTTCAAAAATGGGATTTAGTTCCTCTTTCCACTTCTTATTCAGAACAGCTTCATCATACTTTGTAGGAGCCTTGAAGAAATAGGTACCCAGCTCCCATAATTCTGAAACGAAGGTGATCCTGTCCTTCATCAGCCTGCAGACTTCTAACACAAAAGATTGCTCATACTCAACTCCCTTCTCGTCAAGGATCTTTTTAAAATCTTCTGCCAGATCAGCATCATCCCTTGTTTTGAGATATTGCTGGTTGAACCATTTAGCCTTATCATAATCGAACTTCGCTCCTGACTTTCCAATCCTTTCAATTGTAAATGCCTCGATGAGCTCGCTCATTTTAAATACCTCTTGTTCTGTTCCGGGGTTCCATCCAAGAAAGGCGAGAATATTTACGAAGGCTTCAGGAAAAAACCCTGTTTCCTTATATCCGATATTTGTTTCGTTTGTTTCGGGATCTGTCCAGTTGATCGGATATACCGGTATACCCAGCAGGTCGCCGTCACGCTTGCTTAACTTTCCTTTTCCGTCAGGCCTGAGTATTAATGGCAGATGAGCAAACTCGGGCATGACATCCTCCCATCCAAGATATTTATATAAAAGAACATGAATTGGCGTAGAAGGCAGCCATTCTTCTCCCCGAATTACGTGCGAGATCTTCATGAGATAGTCATCGACTACATTAGCCAGGTGGTAAGTGGGCATGCCGTCGCCTTTAAAAATTACTTTATCGTCGAGTTGACTGCTATGAAAAACCACCCAACCTCGAATAATGTCCTTTACCCTTACTTCTTCCTTGCGGGGTACCTTTATCCGAATCACATGACGTACACCTTCTTTAAGAAGTTTGTCTATCTCGTCGGCGGAAAGTGTGAGAGAGTTTTTCATGTACTCGCGCGAAGTGCCGTTGTATTGTGGTGAAGGAACGCCCGAGTCTCTCAAGCGTTTGCGCATGTCCTCCAATTCTTCCGGAGTATCAAACGCATAATAGGCGTGGCCTTTTTCTACCAGCTCCTCGGCGTATTTTTTATAAAGATCTTTGCGTTCTGATTGTCGATAAGGACCATAGTCGCCGCCGGAATCGATACCTTCATCAGATTTCATTCCGGCCCATGCCAATGCGTCAAGAATATATTGTTCGGCTCCTTCCACATACCTGGTTTGGTCGGTGTCTTCTATCCTCAGAATGAAGGTTCCGTTATTCTTTTTTGCAAAGAGATAATTGTAAAGTGCTGTTCTCACTCCTCCAATATGAAGTGGTCCGGTAGGACTGGGGGCAAAACGTACACGTACTTTTTTATCCATGTATTTCAAATTCGAGTTGCAAAATTAAGGAAATTTGGGGTTTATAGCTATGTACAAGAGATTCGTATCTCCATTTGGTTAGCAACATGCACACATCTGATGAAACAATTACTAGTTTGTCCTTGAGATAATCCCAAAAAAGACGAAATTAATCAGGTGCCTTGCTCCGCCGACCTGTCCTCCAAAGTGCAACGACGGAGGAAGTGGCTTCCTCACTCTGTCGACTTGTCCTCCGAAGCGCAGCAAAGGGGGAAGCGCTACGCGAAGGCGAGGCGGGTTCTGTTCATGCTCAGTCAATCATTTAATATTAGTACTTCACCACTCTTAGAATCGTATTCCATTCATCGGTTTGAATGAAAACAAAATACAGACCCGAAGCACCTGTGATTTTAATATTTATCTCGTCGGTGTGATGCGATTGCTTTGCAAAAACTTGACTACCGTAAATATCAAATATCTTTATCCTTATGTGATCATAAACATTTCCAAAATCAATGGTTACATTTCCGTTATATGGATTCGGATAGATAAATACATGTGAATTCGAAGATGCGTAATTGGTATCAGAAGTTCCAGTAACAGTTACGGAATAGCAAACAGAAGTATCCGTACACCCATTTTCCGAAACGATTACCGCATAATTCCCATTGGCAACCGGAGTATAGCTTTTATTAACCTCTCCATTTATTGGAGCAAAGTTGCTATCGCAATTCACCCATTGATACGTGGCATTGCTAGCATTTGCAAAAAGCGTATCTCCTATTTGAATAACAGAATTATCAACAGTATTAATTGTTAAGTATATCGTGATTAAACTATCGCACCCTGCCACATTGGTTATCGTGTCGTAGTATGTGCCGGTGGCAGTAAGCGTATCTCCTCCAAATAGATAACTATTGCATGCACTATCAGTAAAGGTCGAGGTCGTTATTGTACAATATTCAAATACATAAGCCGAACCGGCACCACTTATTCTATTACTGCCGGAAGCATCTTCGTCTTCGGTATGTGC
>JACZTA010000015.1 GCA_022573915.1 Bacteroidota bacterium
AGAACACCCTTTGTCCTGCCGAATCCTCTTGGATAACTGTGAACTCGAAGTTAGCGGAACAGTCGTCATAGTTAATGGAACTTGTAAACTTATAAGGTGTGGATTTATATGCCTCCCTTATTAGCTGGTAACCAATGATGGTATCATAAGCAAAGTATTGAAGACGACTTAAAAAACGCGCAGGGGCCCAACTAGAGTCAATACCAATCCAGAGTGCAGCTGGGGAGTTTGCAGCTGGTCCGGCGTCTACACTGATCGAATATCCGCCACAATTTGTTGAAAGATCAATGATTTTTAAATAATCGATGCCGGCGGAAGTGAACAAAGAGTCGGTCATAGCAGGTGCGCAGGTATCTGTGGAATATTTAGTCACGTTTACCCAAATCTCATAATAGTCAGAACAGTTACCAACGGTATCTTTCGTGAACAGGGTTACCAAATACCTTCCTGTCTCGGGGTAGGTATGAACAGGGTGTTTGCAATTGGCCCCCGTACCGTCTCCGAAGTTCCACCAGTAATGGGCGTTTGAAACGGCAGACTGATTGATGAACCTGACCACCTCGAAGGTAGCTCCGTAGGAGAACAAGCTCATACAGGTTTGGGCAAAGGCTGAACCTGTCAGCAGGATGATAAGTACAATGGTGGATATAAGTTTCACTAGCCCTTATTAGATAATTAAAAATACGAATATATCATTCGGTTAACAAAAATGGACAAGTAGGAGTTTAGTTCAACGGCTCGGTTAACTACTCCAATACCCCGTTGAGTATTTATCTAGTAACGTTCGTTAATTCATCATTGACAGGGCTACCATGCCACCGTATATTGCCATCGTGAATCAGAAAACGTTTCCAAACATTTTTTATTCGCAAGAGATTTTTTGTGACTCAGAGGCTTTTACCCCGTGTTCGCAGACCTTCCTGTTGCCCTTACTCCGTTTAACTCGAAGTAGTTTTTCCGGGTGGGGCAGCCGGGAAGGCACTCCCACAAATTTATCGCAGAAATGACAAGTAATAATAAACAATGGCGAATCGAACTTCGGGGAAGAATTGATCACTATATCTTAAAAGTTCTTTCAATATTGGAGAAGGTGCAAAAGGATAATATAGCTCGGCAATTAGGTGATAGGTTAATAGAAAGTAGCTTAAACATCGCGATGAACTATGCTCAGTCAGAAAACAGCCGGTCAAGGACAGAGTTTACGGATTGCTTTCGCTTAACGCTCAGAAACTGCAATCAGAGTAAGATTTGGTTGAGTCTTTTGAAGGAGAGTAAGAAAATAAAGATCAAGGATATCGAATGGTATTTTGAAGAGTTAACTGATTTTTGTAAGATATTCACTTCAAGTATCTTGAAACTGGAAGCGCAACGAATAAATACCTCTGCCAAAACCTAGTTGACTTTCCGGTTTGTCTGCTCCTCTGGTTTAGAACTCCATCACTATAACGATATTATACTACTTATTAGTAGAATAAATATTAGAGATTATGATAACAATCAGAAGAAAGCTTGAAATTAGAATGTTACAAATATATAATAATTGTACTCTTTTTCATTAATAGGATAGTTCAAAAGCGTTGCTGGCAAGCAGTTGTGGGCGATTTATTAATTTTTTGGTGAGGGAAATAAGGTGACTAACCTATTTACAAATAGACGCATTTTGTTATCAACTTTCAAATTATATGATCCTATATTGATATTTAATGATCAGCGATAATTGGACATGTTCAGAGTGATCTTCATTAAAAATTATACCAACTTACAATATAACACGGGTATATTTTTATCTATGATTAACTGTATTAAAACCTGCAACTATGGAAAACCAACAACTTTTTGAAGAAAATAATTATGAGAAAGAAAATAGTTTGATCACCCTGGCACTTCCAACATTGGAAGGATTTACCATCATTAAGGTCGGAGAGATCATCAGATGTGAAGCCAGTGGAAACTACACATACTTCTATCTGGAGAATAATTTGAAAATTCTTATTTCCAAGACATTAAAGGATTTTGAGCGCTTGTTGGGAACTAAAGAGTTCTGCAGGATTCACAACTCTCATTTGATCAATATTAATCATTTACGAAAATACATTAAAGGGAAGGGTGGCCACGTGGTCATGTCTGACGGCTCAATGGTGGATGTAGCGGTGCGCAAGAAAGAAGCATTTATGAGGAGGGTAATTGGAAAATTGAGTAGTAATTAACCAGGATCTGAACGGAATTCTGCTATGAATGACTAATTTAAATGAAAGGAGGTACTTATGACCTGGACATAAACCGGATTGGGGATGACGAATATTCATCCGGATCCAAAAATACACTGCGATGAGGGGTTAACAACTCATTTTGAGTTATTGTTAACACTTAAATTTATTAACCATGAAGATTTTAAATTATTTCTTAATCAGTATGTTTGTTATTTGTATAGCGAACATCAAGATGTCTGCTGTAAACCTTTTTTGCTTGAACAGTGAACTGGCTTGTGACCTTGGTCCTCAGGTTCAGGAATTCACATGCTCATACGCTGCTGCTAAATTCGAATCATTACCTGTTAAAAAAAAGGTAATTATTCGATTTGGTACAAGATGCTGTGAGGTGATTGATGGACAACAATACTGTATTGGAGAACCCGGACTTTGCCTGGTTATTATTGTGGAAGAACTGCCGGATCCGGAACCTGTAGAGGCATATATTAATACCGGAACCAATGTAGGTGTTGCCGAGATTACTATAAAGAGGATAGCAAATAAAAAGAATGGCAATTCCGTACTCGGTACCAATATGCTGCAATGGACCATACTTGAAGACAATGCTGAAATAAACTACGGCAGCACATTTTATGTAATGGAAGATGTGGAGCTAAATAATTCACTTTCGCAATCTTTAGGATTTTCCCGGGTCATCATCAAACAAGGAGTATATCAACTTGATCGCAGCAAATACCAATATGGTAGAGTGTTATTGAGCATTGAAACTTATTAAGGATTAAATAACAGGGTGGTGAGTTATTAAATTTATCACCCTGTTTCCGGAAAACTTTGGCAACCGTATCTGAAGATATACATGATTTTAATTAATTAATTAAACTAATATGCCATGAAAAAAATACCTCTGTTTCTATTTGTTATTTTAATATTGGCTATCAGCTCATGTAGCAGACTTGCTATGGTCACTATGGGAATGAAGAATCCAAAGTTAATGACGGATAAAAAAATATTGAAGTGGGCCGACAAATTTGATATTCCGAATAACGCTGTATATAAAATTGATACCGGTTACATGTTTGATTTAATTTCTGATCATGCAGAAACGTCACCGAACTCGGTCAAGAACCACTACCAACCGTTACAAGTACTTTATTATGACCATGAAGGTGATCTTATTTCCTTCCATGTCAACTGCTATACGGGAGGTTTTCCCAATCTAAATTGGAATAAAGACAGCGCGTTTGTTAAATTTCCACCGGGTGGTCAAGCTCCTCTTGACACTATATTACCCTTAACCAGGCACTTATCCTATATACAGCCCGTGGGTAATTCACCCCAGGTGGACAGCAACGCAGAATTTGATTACACGATTATTGTTCATTGGGGCCGATTCATGAACAGGCAAAGTAAACTGCTGATAGAGATCGTACGAAAAAACTTGAATAACGTCGAAGGCAAAAAGGTGCGGGTTTTGTTCGTTAATAATGATAATGTATTTGGCGATTCTCACATAGAGTACTAACAGGAAGTAGTTGCTATTAACTTTACTTCCCGTTTTTAATCTCATTCAATACCATTTCCCATAGGTTTTCATACGTGATGATCTCCAGATCGGAGAGGGTTTTATTTTCCGGCCTCGAGATATCATTTAATTCATCAAGAAATTTCTGAGCCCTGGTTTTGGTTTTCTCATGATCAAAGTTGGCCCGTTCCATCACCGCCAGCATTTTGATGAATCTATTGCTTCGAAAATTCTCCTTTCTTCGAAGGTATCTTGTGTTATAAGTTTTCAGAGATTCCATCCGGTCGATGATTTCCGAGAATTTTTTTCGGGCCAGTAGGATCATGATCTGAATGATCAGGATAGAAACATTATAGCCCTGCTTGTCTTTTTGATAGATGAGAACAGGTGTATTAGTATTCTAAAGATCCTTACTCATAACGGTTATGCTAAAGCCAGTTATTAATTAGTTTTAGCTCCTGTTAGAGACAAACTTTTTATTTTTGGTAACTATATACTACTTGGGACAAAATTCAACGATTTCTCTATTAAATAAGTAAATCCCATTTTTTACTTACGTTTCTTCTTTTTAGGTTCGCTCATAAGGGCTTTTATAGCACCTATGAAGCCACCTTTTATCATTAGCTTCTTCTCATATTTGGAAGATCGCTTTTTTGGTTTTTTCTTAGTTATTTTTTTCTTCGCCATGTTCTACAGCCTTTTTAATTCATCCCATACTACACAACTATTTACAATAGAGCTAATCATATTAAAGTCAATCTTTTTATTTTTATCAACTGGTAACGGTATCTGTATCTTGTTGGTTTTATTGAGATAGCATTTTCTACCATAACTGAATCTCCATATTTGACTGTTTAATTGTGCCGTAATAAACAATATTGCCCGTAAATCAAGTTCTTCCTTTGGTTTGCAAATTATTACATTATCCTTTGCTGCAAACACATAAGGATGATATAATGAAGTCATTGGCCAGCTACCATCAGAGGCTATTGTTATACAATTATCATATGTCTCATTATCTATATCAAAATAACCCTCCGTACCATTCTCAATGGTCTTACAAGATATTAACGGCACGTCTCCAACATCCAATTCACCGCTTACATGAAACTCCCCCGTGTTTATATTATCAAAAAGGTCTTCAAGTGAAAATATACGGTAGGCTATCTTCGTTTTGAGCGGTGCTGTTTTTTGTTTCTTTGAAAATTTCAAGAAATGATTATCGGTCTGTTTACTGGTTATTAAGAACGCTACAAGTTCTCTAACAACTTTGTCTATTTCGTTGACTGTACTATTTATGGATACTATGCCTTCGTCCAAATATGCTTCAGGAATGAGTTCTAATTGTTTATCATTAAAGTCAATTGCTTTACTGATATAAAACTTAGGCTTGTTAGCTTTAAAAGATTCATTGTTGGTAGCTCTTTTTACAAGTTCTTTAACTTCTTCAAGTTGATCCTCTGATTTTGGTGAAAGCAACCTTTTACCTTTACTTTTTACAAAGCCATCGTAATTCACTTTTGCCCAAAAAACCTTCTTTGCTTTATCGTGTGAAACACCTTTTTTTATAATAATACCCAATGATCTAACACCGATGGGATAGAAAACATCTTCAGGAAAGGTAATTACCGACAATACAGTATGGTTTTTAAGTAAGTATTCTTTTCTCCATACAAGTTCATCGCCACCCTTTAGTAAAACGCTCATTGGAAGGACAGAAAATAAAACACCTTCGTCTTGCATTTGGTTTAATGCCTGTTCAATATAGTGATACTCCTTTTTTTGGCTACCCTTTTGAGCAAATGGAGGGTTCATTAAGACCTTAGTGATAGGAGGTATCCTATTTTTTGAATTTTGATCAAGATACTTAGCGATACTAATTCCATTTTCTGTTCCACCAGTAAGCCATTTGTTGAAGCAGTTACCTTCAATGATATTGTTCTTACCATCACCTCTAAATATCATATTGACAATAGCCAAAGCAACAACAGGGTCTTGCTCTTCTACACCGTAAATCCCATGCTTTTTGAATAGATTAAACCGCTTTTTATTTTTGCTTTTTCTCTGCGCCTGATCCAATGCAGCAACTAAAAAACCCCCTGTTCCGCACGTTGGATCATAAACTAAATCATCTTCTGTGACATTTAATACCTCAGCCGCAAATCTGGTTAAATGCCTTGGTGTTAAAACTATTCCTATTTCCTTTGCTCCATTGCCATATTTGAGAAAGACCTCATAGAACTTGCCCAATACATCCTTGCCTGATTTCATTGCTGAACGAATGTTCAACTCAAGTAGCTCCTGAATAGTCTTTATTATTGCCTGCTTAAACTTGACATGGTTATCTTCACTTGAAGGAAGGTCTATCTTGATGTATCTTGCAAAATCTTGTTTTCCATGCTTTCTAAGCATCATATCAACCCTTAAGTTGATTGATTGTATCAATCTGCTTGGATTAGCTGCTAAGTCTAGTGAAGAGCCTTCAACTAAGGCTAATAATAATGCAGATATTACCCTTGCCCTATAATCGTTATTGATAGCCCCATCATGCAATATCTGATTGATGTTTTCCGCTGATTGCAAAAATTCCTTTTCATCAATTTCATAATCCTTTATAGCAGCACTTTTCGTTTCTAATATTCTGTCAATTTGAGTCTTTGAAAGTAATCCAGTTACTTCAATTTCGTTTTCCGTAATTATTGTCCATCTGCCATTTTCCAGAAACTTACTTTTAGCTACAAAACCTTCTTCATCATTACCTGCAATTCCTGTGACGAATGTGGCTTTAACAGCAGATCCCTTATTGATTAGATCAGCATAATCTTTTTCTGCCTCCTTTAATGCTTGATTCAGTTTTTTTCTTGTGTTCTTTGCCTCAATAATATAAAGCATTGCATCGTTCACCTGAACCACATTTTCAGGACGCTTATTCTTTAAATATTTGGCTATTACAGGGATGTTTTGTGATTCCTGTTGTGTATACACTTGCGATTTACTCCACCCTTTTTTAGAGGCAAGTTCTGTTAGAATGTAGTGATAAGCATGTACCTCTGATCTTTCCCTCGCCATATCATTTGTTGATTAACTGCTTATAGGTTAATCTTCCATTAACTTGAGACAATGAAGCTGTGAATCTTTCAGGATCGGCAAGGTTGCGAGTATTGTACCTGTAAGCAAATTCATCACAATATCTATGCAAATGTTGTGGGCTTGTGGAATGATATATGCCAAATATACCACGTTTGAGCAAACTCCAAAATCCTTCCATGCTATTTGTATGAAACCCATTACTCACATACTGTCCATTATTGTGTTTAACTACTTCGTGTTGGTAATTTTTTGAAAGGTGGTTGTATGCTCCCCATTCATCAGTAATAATGATTGAACCCTTTGCTACCATTTTTTCAATGATTGGTTTTAAGGTTTTAGCTTTTGTGTTGGCAACGACTTTTAGATTTACCCTACCCTTGTTGTGTGCTCCAAATACAGGTGTTTTATCCTTAGTGCTACGTCCTTGAGATTCCTTTATCTTCTTATTGGCGTGTCGGTTCTTGTTTTTTCCGCCTACAAACGTTTCGTCAGCCTGAACTTCACCAGTTAATAATGAAGGTGCTTTCTGACGCATCATTTCCCTGATTCTGTGCAACATAAACCAAGCGGTCTTCTGAGTGATACCTAAGTCCCTGTGAAGCTGTAAGGAGCTAATGCCTTTCTTGTGAGCAGTAGCTAAATAGATTGCTGCGAACCAAATATTTAAAGGTTTCTTAGTATTCTCGAATATGGTTCCTACAATAACGGAAAACTTCTTATTACAAGTGTTGCTACCACACTTATATCGCTTACCTCCCTCAATAGTGTATATCTTTTCAGAATAACCACACTTGGGACAAACAGGCTTACCATTCCATCGTTGATCTTCCAAAAACTTAATACAGGTATCTTCGTCTTTGAAATAATTGAGAATTTGTGGAAGTGATTTGAATTGCATAGCTTAGTTTTTAAGTATAAAGCAAAGATACAATTAGTCCCACTAAATACCTAATTTATTTGCAAATATTTTTGATTATTTTTGTCCCAAGTAGTATATAGTTACCTTATTTTTAATTCCTCTTGTTATCCCTATACGAGGCTAATTGTTTCACGATATTCTCTACATCCCAATCTCTAGTCTCTTCAAATAACATCTGTGAACTATTTAATCCTCCATAAATTTCATTATAGATTTTGGCTGATAGATTCACAAGGTTTTCAAGATTTGGCCATTCCAAAGATTGAACAGTTCCTTCAGGGTCACTGTGTGCATATAGTTTATTTCTAGCATTTTTTACTCTATCAATCAGTTCTGTATGGACTTCAATTTCTTTTTCTAATTTTTGAATTCGTTCTATTAGATCCTCTTTACTTAAAATTGGGTTGTATTCCCCAATATTATTTTTCAACTTCTTGGTGAGTTCGTGGTCGTAATCCTCATTCTTGAGCTTATTAAATAGCTTGTGGATATTTCTTTTCTGATTGGAATTATTATCAAATATCTTATCGAGCTGAATTACAATAATGAACCTTAATTGAAATGAATGATGCTGAAAGAACCCGTGCTTTTTTATGTTCTCCTCAGTTTCAGTGCCATCAGTTAAAAGATATTTGGCATTGTTAATTGAAATATTTAGATCAATTATCAGATTTCTTAGGTCTTCAAACCAGGATTCTAACTCTATTAATTTCACAATTATCTTGCTTTATTTGCCCATAAAGGTTTGAATATATGTTCATTTAATGGCATTTATTAAAGAGTTAAAAATACAAATATACCGAGTAGATTTCATGATTGATTGAAAACTTTTGCTTCTTGATTAGCTTGTGTTACAGCCTCATATAGCTCTTCAAGTCTATGTTTAACATCTTCAGCTGATTCAAGATCATGAAGAACCGCACCATCAACCCCTAGCACACAATAGGTTCTTTGTTTGTTTTGCTGTCTAATATTTGCACTTGCAATAGGTGTGAAACTCCATGGAGTTACAATCATAAAAACATCATTTTGTCCAAATGATTCTTTAGAATCCGCATAAGCTCCTATTTTAGATGCTAAGGCTATTACTCGATTTTCATCTGGTGGATTATCACAAACAAAATTTACAGCTACTTCAAATGTGCCATGTATTGTGGGTAAGGTGCCATATACATCAACTGAGCATTCTAATTCTGGCATATTTGCAGGTCTTAAAATTTCACCTAATTCTGCTTCATAACCCCACTCCTCAAACCAAGTTTTAAACCTTTGTTCTAATATAATATGTTGGATAAGCACTTCTGAATTGAAATCTTCAATATCTAGATGTTCCATATCAGCTTCAGGTATTTCCAACCATCTTGATAACACATCGGAATCAAATTGGTGTTGTCCACTTTTAGACTCGTACTGTTTAAAAATAGCTGTCGCTAATTCATCTGTGTTGTTAATTTCTTTACTAATAGAGGAAGTACTTGCATTTTTTGAATGTTCTATCCATTCTTTTATTTTGTCAATTCCAATATTTGCACTTTTTGATCCAATAGTATTGAGTATTGAAGCAATTGCATTTTGGATTAGTTCATTGGTTTCCATTATTTTTAAGTTAAGTTTGGTTAATATTTATTTGTTGATGTTGTCAACTTCCCCGATAATCCAACCATTTGTAATTTTAGATACTCACCTACAAGAGTTTGAATCAACATCTGTTTTTATAAGAGTTTATTAATGATTTAAAAATGCAAATATATCGACTATATTTCAAGGATTAATTGGTTGAGCTGACCACGACAGTACGAAAGGACAACGGGTGAAAAAAACATAGGTAGAAAACCATTCCAACAAGCATATAACTAATATAGGTAATTAATCAGATATGAGTTTCGCGGATCGCAGTACCAGTTCATTTAAATTCACATATCACCCATTGAATCTTTTATCGGCTACACCCGTTCATTTGTCATTGACATGTAGGGCACTGCCGTTGTATCTTGCCATTGTGAATCAGAAAACGTTTCCAAACATTTTTTATTCGCAAGAGATTTTTTGTGACTCAGAGGCTTTTACCCCGTGTTCGCAGACCTTCCTGTTTCCCTTGCTCCCTTAAGCTAGCAGTAATTTATTCGGTTGGACGCACATTTACAACTCGTTTAAATCAATTTGATCTGCTGTTATTATTGATATCTTAAGCTTCTTTTTAAAGAATTTACGTTTTGCGATTTGAAAATCTCGAAAATCATGGGATACAAGAACCTTAGAAATCGAACCATGAACGACTTTGACAAATACTTTGTCTTGAGGATCCTTTATTCGTTGAATAATTATTTTGTTTACATTTAAAGCTACATTTCTTGAGACTGGTTTTATTCTCTTATTTTTAAGAAGATATTCAAGCATTTTGTAGCCTTGCATCATTGGGTTTAATCTTTCTAAATACTGTGTCCAAATAATACTTTGTGCAACGTCAAAACTTTTTTTGGTATTCCAATCTAGACATAACTTTACCGACGAGGAGTTAACGGAATACAGCAACATAATAGACGCTGTGTTTCTTTTTTCAAGACTATTGTCTGCATGCTCTAATACGTTGGTATCTAAGACAATATCTTTTAATGGCATATAATTTTAGCTCTAAAGATTAAACTGCTTAGTTGCCAGAGCCATGGACTCATACATTGAATCTTCAAAAAATCCTTTGGGCCATTCATTAGTTTTTATATGCCCATCATTCTCAATGTTAATTTCTCGGATTGTAGAAGATCCATTTTCTTTATCAATAAAATAAAGGGCCACTTTTTCGGATTTAATTTTTCCCTCCGCAATAAGTCTTCGAAGTCTCAGCAGCAAATGTTCGCTATGCGTTTCAATAATGGCTTTCTGCTCGCTGTTAGCCATATAGACAAAAAGGTCAGCTAGTACGCACTGAAGTTTTGGATTTAGATGTATTTCAGGTTGTTCGGCCACTGTTATACTTCCTTTAGATGATACTAACGCCTGCACAATTAAGGGCAGCACTTGAGATGCTCCGAATCCAGCGTTTGCAATACTTGTATATAAATTGGAGTTCTTTTTTAAAAACCGTATGGAATACGAGTTGCTATACAAGTGCTCAAGTTTTAATGAATCACCAAAGTCGAATTTTTTAATCCAACGATCCAATTTCGCTTTTTTATCCCCTAACTTTTTCAACAAATTTGCCATATTTTCGCCACTTGGCCCAACTGTATCATAAGTTTCATTGGTTATCTCATAAATGCGATGCGGATATTCGCGAATGGGTCCTATAAAGCTCAACGTTCCCAAATATCTTCTTACCTGTGAATAGTTATGTGATGTAACTGCTAGGATATGAGAAAATCCTTCTGAAAATCTTTCTACTGTCGTTATTTTGCCGTCTTCATCCTCAAATTCGACACCACCTTTTTCCAATAATGACTGAGGTGAAAATAGGAAGTTAATTGGCTCACTATTAGTTATAAATCCTCGCTCTGCTTTAGTTAAAGAATCCGCTCCAAAGCCTGAATATTTGTACCTGCCGGTTTTAGTCAATGAAAACGCAACATATTTTTGTAAAAAGACGTCAAAGATCTTCTTTGTTTTGAGTGAAAATTCACCTGTGGTATTTTTTTCACTCCTTAACGTCATTTCAAATGCACCAGGTGGATACGATCCGAGTTTTTTTATCTTCTTATCTGTATTATGTAAATGGTATCTTACACCAAAAAAAATATCTTGCTTCAAGTCATATTGATTAACAATTTCTTGAAAGTCACCACCATCGTAAATATTTCCTTTTAATATCAGTGGAGAGCTAGCGTCGCGAGAATTAAGTGTTTGGTTCATTAACAGAAGAGGAGCAATAAAATTAGTCTTGCCCGAATTATTTGGACCAATAAGAATGGTTAATGGCTTTATCTTTATCCAACGTGTGTCCTTAAAGCTTTTAAAGTTTTTCCACCTAACTTCAAGATGATCCAAATGATTTTCCATGATATAATTTAGTTGTGTGTTAACTGAAATATAAAGCTTAAAACAAAGGCTTTTATGACTGCCGTAAAGTAAAAATACAATTATGTAAATTAGATTTCAAATAGAACTTAGCAGTGGCTAGTTTGTGTTTAAAAGTGTTAAAATATAGCCTTGAGGGATAAAGGAATGCTTATATCTAACCTCTGTGAATCTTAAGCCAAGACGGGTTTTTGAGAATGGACTTTCTTTAATTTCTGCGTTTGATATGATGGTTTCTTCAATTCCTTCAAAACCATTTTCCATAATCTTTCATAGGGGATGATCTCAATCTCGGAATACAGAACTGTTTGTTTGGGATTATCCGGCTTCAGTTTTTTGTAAAACTTCTCGGCTATCTTTTTCGTCCGGTCATGATCGAAATCTTCCCGCTCCATAACTAAGAGCATTTTTATAAAAGTGCTGATGCGAAAATTTTCCGGCATGCGGAGATAGCGACTATTATAGGTTTTTAAGGCTTCAACTTTATCCGTGATCTGATCCAGCATTCCTTTTTTAAGCAGGATCATGATTTGAATTATCAAAATACCGGCATTATAGCCCTGTTTATCCTTTGAGGCAATCAATACTTCATTTAAAAATTTATTCAGTTTAAATCTTGCTATTCCTGGCGAATTATCTTCAGAATCCTCTTCCAAATCATCATACAGGAAGTAGAGATAGGATTCAAATATTTTCCAACGTTCTAGTTTTGTAGCAGAGTATGTTTTAAATCTGGGTTGGCTAACAGCCTTATTATAGATTTGTAGAGCTTCAAAGTATTTTCCACTATGAGTAGCAAGGATAAAGTAATACTCCAGGAATATAAACCAATTTGAGCTTCCTTCTACAAAAATATTAAAGCATTCTCTAGCATAAAGTTTTCCACTCTTAAAGTCCTTTAGGTAGGCGTAACAAACCATTTTGGTAAGGGCAAGCTCTGCTATTCTAGAATTCAATGAAAAATTTGGATTTGATTTAAAAAACCTCTCCGTTTTTTTAATTACCTGCAAAACTGATTTATAATTACCGATTATTTGATAGGAGATACTCCAGACCTGGAACATATTATATGTCAATAAATACGAGTCGTATTTACCTGCCAGATATTTTAGCTTGGCCGTGTAGTCCTTAGCTATCGCGTATAATTCCGGCTTCATTGATGCAGATTTCGCGTATTTGACAATAAGATTTTGGTAATACTGATCTGAAATCATTTCAGCTTCTAAGATTTTATGCAGCTTCCTGGTTAAATTATTATAATATATTAGGTCACGCTCTGCACCTGTTAAACTACTATGCCTGCTTAAAATTCGAGCACAACTCAATAGTATGTCAGTAAACTTGAATTTTTGAGCAGTTTTAAAAACTTTTTTGATCAATGTTATAGCGCTATTTCGTGCATCACTTGAAATCAAAATATTTACTAGAGCAATCTCTTTATTGCAGGCATAATATGCTCGGATGTAATTAGGATATGATGGTTTGTTCACGTCTAAAAAGAACAAACTATTCATTATCCTCTGTTTTAGGCGAGACTTAAGCTGTCTGAATTTTTCATGCGAACCGGAGGTATTATAAATAGCTTCAGCTGCTTCATCCTCCGTCGTAAATTTGTTCTTTACGATTCCTTGATACAGAGTGTCAATTTTTCTATTATGAAATTTGTTATTGCTACTATCGATAACTTCTATCTTTCCGATTCTTTTATTCGACAGGATCTTGGATATTTCAATCAGGTTTTTCATAGAATCGAAGTGAAGTCTTGTGTTTCAGTTACAATTCTATTATATAATTGTCCAAGCTAATTTCGTTCTCGAAACTAAACTTACATATGTAAGTTTTTACTTGTTTTTCGTAATGTTTAGTTTACACTTATTCAATTCCTGAGCACAAATTGTCATTTTCATTTATTTTATGAATCTGACGTGTTAACCCAATAACTGCTATAGATGCAGGATATCAGATTAATACCAATAAATGTATAAATGATTGATTTTAAATACATTGCTCCTTCCTCATATGAGTTTAAATCATAATAAATTACAGATTTAAATTTAATCCCTCTTAGTTTAAATACTGTAATATATGTCACAATTTTACTTTTTTTGGCAATTTTTTCGCTCTTCGGACTGTTTTATCCAGTTTTTTTACATAATCATAATCTTCCAAAACCTTTGCTACTAAGGGGTTTACAAGAGCCTACTGAAAATCAACGGATTTCTTATTCAAATATTGTTGTTAGTTTGGGTAAAAATGGACTATATTCAATGTCACAGAAGGCTGTAATCTGTTACAGTTTTTGCATAACCTAAAAGTATATTTGCTATGGAAATCATCATTTGTATTCTCTTATGCTTGGGATCGGGTGGTACGACAACGGATCAAGGAACGGATACCGGTAACAATAATAACGGTATTGTTGTTCTTGATGAGACGGATCTTTAGATTTTCCGTTAAGCACAATAGACCTGGCATAAGATTTTTTCTGGATTACCTGATGAGATGATTTCAGGATAGTAATCATTATTGCTTTTAAATTTTAGGATTATGCCAAAAAACATTAGAATTGAGTGGTCGGAAACTTTTGATAACGATATTCTCGATCTGGCCCGCAGCGAAAACACCTACCTCGATCTTCCCCAAGGAATTTACATGTATGTTTGTAATGGCCCGGAACAAACAGGGCGAATAGGGAAACCTTTATTCATCTCCTGTCTTTCGGGGAATCACTTCGTTTCCAATATCAGGGAACAACTGATCCAGAACATCGGCAGGTACCAGCTTCGTGAAATGATCCACGATCATTGTGGTAACTCGGCCGGAGTCATGGTGGGAAGAGTGGTGAAGAATAATAAAGAGGAAGTGACGGCAAGCGAACTGCAAACCTTGTGTAAATATCTGGTAGGGGAGCTCAACCCACCCAATAATCAATTGGAAGAGGATATACGCGAGGTGCCGGTGGTGAAGTACCATGTGGATCATATGTATCAGAAAAGATCCAGGGCTAAAGTGGTCGCTTAGTTTACAGGCAAATTATTTATTAACCGCTAAAGTATAATCTATAGAAACATAGCTACCCATAAAGAAATCTTTCTTCCGTCCAAATAGCTTTCGGTAGAAAACCTAACCTGGGTGCGTGGGCTGCGATAATTAAAAGAACCGGATAAAAACCGGTTATGAGGAGATGCGTTATGAGAAGAAGTAGCCATTATTTTACCGTTTAAAGCTAATTGAATGCTAAAACTTAAGAACGTTATTAAGCAGTTGGAGGACAAAGACTACCAGCAACTTACCCAGAATTTCAACGAGACCAAAGCCAACAAATATGCGTTACTGCTCGGTTCTTTAAGAGAAAACAATGTTTCCGATAGAAAAATGATGGAAATGTTGGAAGTGAATGTAAACGCGTTTTACACACTCAAATCCCGGTTGTACGATAAGGTGCAGGATTATCTGATCAATAATCTGGATACACCTAAAATCGAACTTTTCAGAAAAGTCGCCAATATCCCTAACCTGCTGTTTAACGCAGATAAAGATACCGCGCAGGCCGTACTTACCAAACTGGAAAAGGACCTTATAGACTATGACCTGCCCTACGAGCTGACCAGCGTATATAGCGCGCTCAAGAAAATACATCTGAACACACAGAAGTACTACCATTATAGTCAGCTATACAATAAACATGTAGCCCAAACCTTGGCGCAGGATAAGATAGAGGACCTGCTAACCGATTTTCATAAGAAACTGGGCGATTATCATTCCTCAAGAGATGCCTCTAACATTGAACTGCTCGTAATTCTGCTCGAGGAAATATCCAAGGTCAATGAGATCTATGATTCTCATCATCTGTTCGTATATAAGAGTATCGCCGATATCTCCTTTAAGTTGTTTGTACCCAGCGCGGATGGTGAACCCGATGGCGAACCCATAGAGGATGCCCTGGAGCAGATTGAGAAGGTGATCAAGCAAAATCCGACAGACTCGATATACCAATACCTTAGCCTGGTATACAATTTCTTATCGTTTGAATATTACCATCAACTGAACGTGCACAGGAAGGAAGTCGACTATTTTGAATATGTCAACTCCAGACTTCCCTCTTTCATGTTGTTCAATTTCTGCACCGTTCCTACAAGATTCCTGAAATCCAAGATCGAACGATATGTACGGATGGGAATTGAGTCGCAGCTATGGGAAGAAAACCAGGCATTGATCGCTGAGTTCCAACCGGACCCGGTTGATGTACCTAATTTTATTAATTATATGAAGTACCTGGCAGTGTCCAGCTATTATAATGGCAAGTTGGAAGAAGCGGAGGATTATCTTACACGATTACAGAATGAAGTGAGTTTTAAGAATTACCCACAAGCGGAGCTGGAAGTGAAACTCCTTATGGCGTTGTTCTATTCCCTTCAGGACGAATACGATATTGCCACAAACCTTCTCAGAAGGGTATCGGATAAAGTCAGGGAAATGCCCGATGACAGGTATGAGAATGTGAAGCTGTTCGTGAAGTTGCTTAAAACCCAAATGAAGACGGATAGAAGAAGGGTAAAGGAAAAACTCTATGAGCTGAGAGACAGGTTTTTACAAGTCAACAAGGGCCCGGATCAAATGCTGGAATATCTTAAGATCGATGATACGTTCGTAGAAACGATGTCGAAGGTGATCAAGAATTGATCAACCAATCAAATCCCATCTAAATGTTCCTTGGTCAGCGGCTTGTTGATATACTTGATGATCTTTGGATTGTTGGCGCATTTCTCAATATCCTGAGGATTAATTGAGGTAGTCAGCATCACTATCTTAACCTTATCGGCAATGGCTTCAGAGTTTCTCTCAAACTCTTCGAGGAACTGAAGTCCATCCATAATGGGCATGTTAATATCCACGAATATAATTTCCGGAATGAGCTCTGAGGTCACGTCATCATCGGAATTAAGATTTTCGAGAAACTCGAGTGCACTTCTGCTGCTGGTGTGGGTATAAATTCGCTCCGCGAAATTATTATTTTGCAGAACTTTTTTATTAACGAAATTGTCTATTTCGTTGTCATCCAAAAGCATTATGGTACTGTGTTTGGTTGAGCTTGAAGCGCCCATGACTGTATCAATTTGTTGCAAGTTAGGAATTTTCATAAATATTGTCTGTTTCGAATAAAAAATTTTCTAATATCTCTCTTATAAATTAAACGTAAATACACCTCTGGTGCCCTCATCATTTCGCATTTGGCAGATATAATTTAAAAGTAGTTCCAACGTGTATTTCGCTGTCCATCTCAATACGGCCGCCTAATTTCTCTACTGAATTCTTCACTATATACAGGCCCAGGCCGGTTCCCTTTGATTCGATATTGCCCCGGAAGAACATATCGAATACCTTTTCCTTCAAATCATCCTCGATGCCCAACCCATTATCTGCGATCTCGATCTTTATTCCATTATTATGGTCCACTATCTTTATACTCACGCGGGGATTCTTGCTCGACATATTCTGATATTTCACCGAGTTATCGATGATATTCTGTAATATGGAGGTTAATAGTTTTCTATCAGTTTTTAATTTCTTGGTCTGACTGAACTTCAATGTGAACTTGATCCTGCTAAAAGAGGGTGCATGTTCTATGCTCTTTAGTATTTCTCTTGTCAGTTGTTCCACATCTACTTTGCTGGTCTGTATGGTACCCTGACTGATCCGCGTGAGTTCAAGCAGGTCCATTAAAATAGAGTCAAGCCGTTGTGAACTTTTCACGATCATATCAAAATAGGTCAGGATCGCGGGGTTCTTGATCTCCTCCACGGCAATATTTGCTATTCCAATGATGGAGGCAAGCGGCCCTTTCAGGTCATGCGACGCTTTATATACAAAAGTGTTCAGCTCGTTATTTTTATCCTTTAACCGCTCTTCCGTATGTTTTCTATCGGTTATATCCGCATGTGTTATCATGGATCCGATGATCTTACCATCAAGATTGATATCGGGAGTGGCACTGGCCAGCGCCCACACGGTATCGCCACTCTTGGATTGCATTGCTACCTCGTATTGTTCCAGTTTGCCTTCTAATCCCTGCTGTATTTTGTCTATATATATCCAATTCTTCATGTTCTTGTCGAGGAGAAGGCTGTGTGCCATCTTACCTAAGAGTTCTTCATTCTTGTAACCAAGCATTTCGCAAAACCTATCGTTTACATATCTTATGGCTCCATCATTATCGACATAGAGTAAACCCTCATTCATGTTCTCCAACAGAGAACGATATCTATGTTCACTTTCCTTCATGGCCTGCTCAGCCACTTTTCTTTCCGTCACATCCCTGCAATTAAGGATGAGTCCTTCGATAAAAGGTTCGTCTAAAAGGTTGTTCCCGATTGCTTCGATATTACACCAGGAGCCATCCTTTTTTAGAAGCCTGAAATCAATAGGGATCTTTTGAATATTATTCCGCGATAAAAGTCTGAAATACTTCGTTGCATTTTTGATATCTCCGGGATGAATAATATCGAACACGCTGCTGTTTTCCAAATCCTTTGCATCATGCCCCAGCATATACTTTACGGATGGACTAATACTCTTGATTAATCCATTTCGATCGAGGATGGTAACGATGTCAGAACTATTCTCGATCATCGACCGGAACTTTGCTTCACTCACATCCAGAGCTTCCTGTGTCTTTTTTCTTTTGGTGATGTCCTGAGAAATGAAACAATAGACATCTTCTCCGCCGAGCGAAATTAGGTTGGCGCGCAGCTCTACATCTATCAAGGTGTCATCCACCCTTTTGAAGTGCCTGTTTCCGTTGAAATACTTTTTTTGTTTGAGTATCTTCAAAATACCCCCATCCAATTCCTTAGGTTCATTGGCGATGATATCGTAAACGGTTAATCCATCAATATCCGACTCACTGTATCCCAGGAGTTCGAGTAGACCTAAATTTGCTTCTATCACCCGTCCGGTGGACGTTTCGGCAAGGAAGAAAATAATCGAACTTTGCTGTATGACCGCTTTGTATCGTTCTTCACTTTGGCGCAGTTGATCGCCTAATTTCACCCGCTCGCTGATGTCTTTTATGAACCAATGTTGGCCCTTGTAGTATCCATTAGAGCCCTCATTAAAGATCATTGTTATCTCCATTGAAAAAGAACTGCCGTTTTTTCTCTTTCCTCTTGCTTCTACCATTGCGCGGCCACTCTTTAAGAGTGCAGCGAATTGGGATTTGATGACCTTGTGGTCATCCTGGTGAATTACATCCTCCCATTTCATCGTGATGAGTGCATTAGCATCATACCCAAGCATAGCGGCATAGGCCTTGTTTACACTTACAAAGCTTCCTTTTTCATCGAGAAAACAGATTCCCACTATCGGATTGTCCAGCACCGATTTAATCTCAAATATCTTTCTATCAGAATCATCTTTGATCTTGAGATAGGTCTGAATGGCCACCTCCCGAGCTTCATTATAAAAGTCGTTAAGCTTGTTGGCGAGCGCTATCGCAGTTTTACCATCGCGCGCATAGAGTGGTATGTATTTGTTCAGTGCTTTTTTTTGTGTTTCAAAGAACTCAACAGCGGCTTCAGAGGGGATATAATCGGAATAACTAAAAGTTAGTTTATTTGAGTTCCATTGGACAAGCAGAGCGTTAATTGCTTTCAATGCCTCGATGGTCATTTTGCGCATTTCATCCTGGGTGAGATTGGAAAGAACTTCGGTAATAGGGCCCTTCGATTTTTTAAGTTCACGCAGATGTTCTTCTGCAAGAGAAGCAAGATGGCTTTCCTGAATAAAGCTCGTAAATCCTTTTAAAGAGATTGCCGGCTTTCTCATGGATGTGGAACTTTTTGCCATATGTAACTTTCTAGCGTCTCTCATTACTCGGTTTTGAAAGACATGCTAAAAGGGTAGGGAGTCCGTTCAATCCTTGCGAAGCTAATTTAGTTATATTTTTATTCAGAATTATCATTTTTACACTGGACTTTACCCACAGTTTTTCAACTAATTAAAATAACCTTCTCCGAAGTCAAACTTAGGTCCTTTACCGGTCTGTATGTTCGAAATATCCAGCTTTGAAGAATTTATTTCAAGCATTTTAATAAAATCTATACCGGTATTCATGTAATTGGCCAAGTAGGTCAGGATGTGATCAGGTTTATTTTTCTTAAAAAACAGCTCATAACAATTTAGATCAAGCTGTGTGACCAAATCAAAGATCTTTTGTCTGATCTCATCTGACACATCACCCAATTTTCCAAACAGTGCAGCCAGGTAAAGTTTATCCAACTCGAAGTTTAAAATCTTGACAAAACGCTGAAGGTTGAGCAGCTTCCTGTACTCAAATAGGGAGTTCTTTCTGGAATTGATAAGAAACATGAACTTGTTCCTTTGGCCTAATACTTCATTATTGAGAAGATCAAGGAATTCTTGCGCGTTCAAAGTTTTGTAGGGTTTAATAATGAATAATTGTCCTGCTCGATATATAAGCAAGGCCTTTCCAAAACCTATTTAAGGATCATAGGCTCAAAGCTAAATTAAGTTCAAGAGGATGACAATCGAATGGTGCTCAAATCTTACGCGTGTAAGTTTTGGGACAAATGCGAAAAGAGAAAAATGACATCAATTATAATAATCCAGGTGCAATCCAAATTTTTGTGGCGACTCCATCTGGGTATATTTGGTACCCAATTTCTCAGGATGCTTTTCGATTGTTTTAATAACGTTGATTCCGGCGTTCATATATTTTGCCAGGTCTGTCAGCACATAAGCAGGATCTCCTTTTTTAAAAAATATCCTGTCTCCATAGTGATTCAAACTTTCCAATTCGCTAAGAATACCGGACTTTTGTTTGGCAGAAAGTTCGTTTAATTTTCCAAAAAGTGCAGCCAGGTACACCTTGTCCAATCCGGAATTAACTGCATTCAAGAACCTGTCAAGGTTTAAAAGCAGTCGGTATTCGTATAAATGACTCTTTTTATCATGAATATAGATGATAAACTTACTTCGCTTTCCGAGGATATCGTTATTCAATAATTCAATAATTTTTTGTGCTTCCATGTCGGTATAATAGCTGTTTTTTATATATGACTTTCCATATTTTGATGACGCAAATTTATGTTCAAAATCAGATGAATAAAATACAGAGGAATGGTTCTTCTTTCGCTTGTAAGGTTTGTTTGGTTTACGGTGTTTCATATTTTTCCTGTTTATAGTTATTACAGGTATACGAGTTCACCACAATAATTAAACAAACAATTCGACCAAGTACTTTAATATTCGCTGAATGAACAATAATAATCAGATTCTTGCGTGAACGGGCAATAAAAAAGCCCTTAACAACGTTGAGGGCTCCTTTCTTCGTTAACTTAAAACAGGAAAAATGTTATGATTTAGTTATTTAAATTTGTTGGTGTTTATTTCCTTCTTGTACAGTAGTTTTCGATAAAAGGTTACATATTTTCGGTAGAATATCCATTTTTACGATAAAAACACATATTAGTAACAACAACATAAGGCTTAAACCATATTTATTTTAGACAGTAATTCTTTTTTCCTTGGTTTACTCAAGGGGATCTGTTTTTCTTCAATGGTGATCGCGTCCTTTTTAATTACATCTATCTTTTCTACCGGTACAATAAAAGACGGATGCACCCTTATAAACTTGTTGTCAGGAAGTTTTCGCATTAATCTTTTCATTGACCCATTTATTAAATAGTTCTTATCTAACGTGCAGATGATGATCTTTCTACCTATTAACTCGATCCATAGGATCTTTTCCGGAAACAATTTTTCCAGATGATTTCCACTCCTAACAAATATAAATTCTTGAGAAGTGGTTGGTGACCGGTTGTCTTTTGATTTTTGCATAGAGTAATTTATTTAATGATCAATTTTTGTCTGTAAATTTCATTGTTACTGCTTCCGATTACGAAATAGATTCCGGGAGCAAGCCTGTGGTTCGTATCGAATGCGATTATTACATTATATTCTTCTATTATGACCACATTTGAGTATAACTCTCTTCCCATTTGATCAATCAATACAACTAATATTTTATTGTCAACCATACTGGTCATATCAACCGTTCCTGAAAAATTAAGATAAAACTGTTCACCACTATTAATCGGATTGGGGAACAGTTTGAAAGGTGTGGAGAATGCCATTTTATTTTGAACAGCAACAATCGGAAAATATTCAGTGATCCCATTGAAATCAGTCTGGCTCAGGCGATAATACATAACTGCTGATTTTGGTTGAATGTCAGTATAGCTGTAGTACAATTTTTGGAGGCTATTCCCTGCACCTTCGATTCTTTGGAGGTAGTCAAATGAAATTCCATCTGTACTTCTCTCGATAATAAAATAGTCGTTATTATTTTCCGTCATGGTAATCCAATTTAGAATTGCATTTCCATTGCTCATCTCGACAGAGAAACCCCCCAGCTCAATAGGTAATGCGCCTGAGCCTCCACCTGAAAAACTAAACCCGGATGGAATGGATGTTATACCGCCAATACTGAACAGGGTGTTCGTGGCTGCGTTAACCATGATGTATTCGATCCAGATACTTCCATTCCAGTTTGCACTTTTCAAATTGACTTCTGTACCGGAAATATCAGTATCCACATAAACATAGCTGACATCGTAGTTGAGAGCAGTGAAACCTCCTGCATCGACAGTCCAGTATCTGTTTATATAGTCTCCGGCTCCCATATTGGAGTGTTTAGAATCTGTAACCCTAACTGTTACAGAATCACTTCCTGAAAAGGTAGCGGAGTTTATTGTCATCGTGTAGGGTGTGTAATTTGTTGCATCCCCCAAATGAAAAGTGTAAGTGCCGGTTGAGGAGATGTACTTTGAAAGGTAACCAGTTCCATCGGTAACTACATAGCTGGATGAACCTCCTCCTGATACCGCAGTTATGCCAAGATTCAGATTGTAGTTACCTATCGCTACATTTCCATTGTTTAACTGGATCTTATCGGCATCTACATCTATGTCTAGGGTAAGTAGTCCTGAGGATTTATTCAATATGATTTCGTAAAGATTAATATTAATACCGGTAATTATTTGAGCGCCGGTGCCATCAAAAGTTAAGGTACTGTTACCTTTGCTAAATATCCCGTTGTTTATAAAGTCACCTTTCAATGTTAAAACACTATTGTTTGCGTTTAAGCTGGCAGAAGCCGCGATGTTAATATTACCTGCTATGTCCAGCCCATAGGAATTAGAAATATCCGTATCGAAAGTGCCTTGAAGGATGTTGAGGTCTCCAGTTAATACAGTGTTAACCCCTAATTTAAGTGTGCCGGTATTATTATTTATAAGGTTATTATAGGTAGGAAAAACCGATTTTAGGACAACGGTGGTTGTACCTTGAAATTCCAAGGTACCTGACCCCGGCGTGAATGTTCCGAAGGCATAACCGAGCAGCTTGCATATCAATTTTCCTCCATTGGTCATGTCAATATATCCGAAATAGCCGATGCCTGCAAACGAGCCTACTTGAACAGTTGCTGCACCTGTTGTTACGGTCAACACAGATCCGGAATTAAAAAGTATAGTGCCATCTCCCTGGGAAGGATTACCATTTCCTAAATACAATGTCCCGCAAAGAGCATTACTTACATCAATCGTGAGTGTTGCACCATTTTTTACAATCACAATGTCTGTGGATGACGGCGGACCTCCGGATATAGCACTCCAGTTTGTATTTGAAGTGATGTTGAAGGTGACGGAATGTGCTTTGTAACCTGGAAGTAAGCTGAAAATAATTAATGCGAGCGAAAGTGAATATTTTTTCATAATCAGTGCGTTTTATTGACTTTCTCAATATTACGAACCCACATCAACCGGAAGAAATCAATATTATCTCACTACTGACCCGTGTAAGGAATGGGCTTAGTTTGATATTTTGTCATTAACTATTTAAACAGGTGTGTTTAATCGTTTAGTTTTTACCTAAAAAACCCCCTGCCAGATAGGCGAGGGCTTTGGTTAAAAGACTTAAAAATGTTTGTAAAATATCCTTTATCATTTATAGAAAGATATTATTAAGAAATAGGTGGTGGCCAATCATCTTGAAATTTCTTCATAGTGTTTATTTTATTGAATTATTAATTTATGCCGGTAAATTTCAGTGTTGCTGCTTCCGATCACGAAGTACATGCCGGAAGATAATTTCTCGTTTGGGTCGAACGCGATGATTACTTCATCTTCTTGCAGTATTATAATACTTGAATATACCTCCTTGCCCATTTGATCGAGCAATACAACCAATATGCTATTGTCAATGTTACCCTTTAAATTGTTAGCTGTCGGGAATTCAACATAAAATGGTTCCCCGCTATTAGCCGGATTAGGGTACAATTTGAATG
>JACZTA010000218.1 GCA_022573915.1 Bacteroidota bacterium
TACTGTTATTCGTTTCATCCTTAAGTGGCTATGGAGAAATAAAAGTGGGCGCAGGGCGAATGACGGAGTATTTACCTCTTTTGACCGGTAAAAAGGTTGCGATAGTGGTTAATCAAACCTCTGTAATTGATAATACGCATCTTCTCGACACACTGCTCTCCCTGAATATACAAGTCAAGATCGTATTTGTGCCCGAGCATGGTTTTCGAGGAATGGTTAGCGCAGGAGCACGAGTCGCTGACCGGGTAGACGAAAAGACCGGTACTCCCATCATTTCATTATATGGAAGTAATAAGAAACCAAAGGAATCAGATCTCGAAGGTATTGAGGTGGTCATTTTCGATATACAAGATGTAGGGGTACGGTTTTATACATATTCTTCAACGCTGCACTATGTGATGGAAGCATGTGCTGAAAATCATATTCCATTGATCGTGCTGGATCGTCCGAATCCAAATGGTTTTTATGTTGACGGACCTGTTCTGAAGAGAGAGTTTAGATCCTTCGTAGGAATGCATCCGGTTCCCATAGTGCATGGATTAACGTTGGGAGAATACGCGACTATGATCAATGAGGAAAAATGGTTGGATAATGGGATTGTTTGCGATCTCAAAGTGGTTCGGATGGCCGGCTATGACCACAACTCGCTTTATGTTTTGCCAATCAATCCTTCTCCTAACCTCAGAAATATGCTTGCGATCTATTTGTATCCATCCCTCTGCTTGTTCGAAGGTACTATTATGAGCGTAGGCAGAGGGACTGAAAAACCATTTCAGGTATTTGGCCATCCGCGGAACTACAAGGGTAAGGATTGCTTTGTTCCTGTGAGCCGGCCCGGTGCAATGTACCCGCTTTATATCGGAGAAGTTTGTTGTGGCATGGACCTGTCTACGACCAACATCTCCGTACTTACCTCCAGAAAAGCCCTGAACCTTGAATGGATCATTGATACTTATTGGGCTTATCCCAACAAAGACGAATTCTTTAACGATTATTTCAATAAATTAGCCGGGAATGAGATTTTAAAAAAACAAATAATGGGTGCCATAAGTGAAGAGGATATAAGAAGATCATGGGCGAGAGGATTAGATGAATATATGAAAATGCGCAGCAAGTACCTGTTATATGATGATTTCGAATAAGCCGCATGCAAACTGATAGCCATTCAGCCAATCTGGAAATTGTTTTTATGGGAACTGCGGAGTTTGCGGTCCCCAGTCTTGACAGGCTAATCCAGGATGGCCATTCAGTAAAAGCTGTGATTACAGCTCCGGATAAACCTTCAGGTCGGGGACAACAGGTTTCAGGTTCACCGGTAAAAGAGTTTGCAGTTGGCAAAGGCATCGCCCTGCTGCAACCTGAAAATTTAAAAAGCGAGGTTTTTCTTGAGGAACTGCGAACTATTCCACACGATTTGCAGGTGGTTGTGGCTTTCAGAATCCTTCCTGATATGGTATTTGAGATCCCGAAATATGGAGCGATTAATTTACACGCATCACTCTTACCTGATTATAGAGGCGCGGCTCCCATCAACCGCGTCATTATGAACGGTGAAAAAGAAACCGGAGTGAACACTTTCATTATTCAGAAAGGTGTAGACACAGGCATGATCCTCGATAAGGAATCCACCCGAATTGGTGAAAATGAGACTGCAGGAGAATTACACGATCGTTTAATGCTGACCGGGGCTGAACTAATGTCGCGAACAGTAAGAGCATTCACAGACGAATCATATAAAGCAATACCACAAGAGGATTCAGGTAACTTGCATAGCGCTCCAAAAATATTTAATAAAGACTGCAAGATAGACTGGAACCTGCCTGCCAAATCCATCCACGACTTTATAAGAGGGCTAAGTCCTTATCCGGGGGCGTGGACAATCCTCGATGACAAAGTACTAAAGATTTACCTGGCCGGTTACGAAATTGCTGATCATAATGAACCTCATGGAACCCTGCTTAGCGATGAGAAAACGTATTTAAAGAGCGCAGTTGATGGTGGCTTTGTTAAGCTTTTTGAAGTAAAAGTTGAGGGCAAGAAGCGATTGAAGATCACTGATTTTCTTGCAGGCAGCAGGATAAAAAAGTTTGCTGTTTAAAATGAGCATATTTTCTTAAATTTGTATGACAACTTTCCTCATCTATTAAATAATAAAATAATGAAAATCAAGTACTTCAGTTATCAATTACTGTTTGCCATCTGTACACTGTTTTTCTTTATTAATTGCATCAATGATTCCGCAGGGAATGCTGAAGCCGTGTCAGGAGAAATAAACTTCTCGATAACGTCTAATGTGATTGATGCCGATGGTTTCATTCCAATTCAGTTCACCTGTGACGGACCTGATTTTTCTCCGCCTTTGTTTTGGTCAGATGCGCCACAAGACACTAAAAGTTTTGCGATTATTTGTGACGATAACTACGCGCCGGGAAAAACATGGGTGCATTGGGTAATATTTAATATTCCTACAACAGCAAGTAGACTGCCGGATGGGGTTACGATCACTAACAGCATCTACGAAGAGATTGTTCAGGGAAAGAATGACTTTGGCGACCTTGGCTACGGCGGGCCTTGCCCACCCAAAGGGCATGGTGTGCACAAATATTACTTCAAAATATATGCACTTGATCAGATGATAGAGTTAAAAGAAGGAGTAACAAAGAAAGAACTGGTTAAGGCAATGAAGGGTCACATCCTTGACGAAGCCGAATTTATCGGAAAGTATGAGAGACAATAATGCGACTTAGAACCAGCGCATTCTCCTGAAGAACCACACGATCCCAAAAATAAGAAGTAAAGAAAAGCCAATAGCATACGCCAATGCCAGAGGATTCTCCTTAAACGGCAAATGGGTAATATTCATGCCATAAAAACTAGCCACCAGAGTAGGTATCATGAGGATAATTGTAACGGTAGTAAGCCTTCTGATCACTACGTTCAAATTGTTAGAGATGATCGATGCGAATGAATCCATCGTGGATTTCAGAATATTCGTGTAGATATTTGACATCTCCAGTGCCTGACTATTATCCACTATAATATCTTGCAAGATGTCGAGTTCCTCTTCATTGAATTCTAATATATTTGTGCGATGAAGCTTCATCATCATCAACTCGTTCGACCTGATTGAAGTAACGAAATAGACCAGGCTTTTCTCGATGCTTTGAAGATTGAAAAGCTTCTCATTCTGCAAAGAACTCCTTAAGTCATGCTCCAGAAGGGTTCGTTTCGCATCGATGCCTTTTAGATATTGAAGAAATGACAGACTGGTTCTTTCAAAGATCTGCAATACGAACTGATTCCTGTCAGATGGATTGAACTCCTTGACCTTATTATTTATAAAAGCTTCAATAATTGGATTATCATAGGCGGAAATAGTCACTATTAAGTTAGGCTTAAGGACCAGACCCAGAGGGATCGTCTTGAAAAAAGTATCATCATTGTCTTCAGATTCTTCTTCGAATGGAGTTTTTAGGACGACGAGTGTAACATCCTCCTCCAACTCGTATCTCGAGCGTTCATCCACGTCAAGTGAATCAATAAGAAAGTCTAATGGAATCTTTTGCGCCTCACTAACTTTTTTTAGGTTCTTAGGATTAAAAGGCGGAGAAATATTGATCCAATTATTTTCTTTGGATGATTTTATTTCCAGGACTTCCCCAGACTCTTTTTTAAAATATTTGACCATCTCGCAGAAATAAGGTGCAAAGGTATGATAAATTTCACATTAGAGATTTGGAAATACGAATAATAGTATTGGGAAGTGGGCGGGGAGAAAGCAATAATCAGGTGTTTATTTCCCCATAATAAACGAATTCAACCGGCCCTTCCAACCAGATATTATTATAACCGCCATTAAATTTTTCGAAGTAAACTGTTAGTTCTCCTCCGGGGGTGATCACCTGTGCAGGTGATCCATTTGACAACATTTCGGCGGCTTCCGCGGCTAAGACAGAAGCCACGACACCTGTTCCGCAAGCCAGGGTTTCATCTTCAACGCCTCTTTCATAGGTGCGCACCATCAACCTGTCATTCTCCTTTTCAATAAAATCTACATTTATACCTTCTGCTTTATATTCATTGCTCTGCCGTATCTCTCTTCCTTCCTTTACTATATCAATATCGCTTACGCCGGAACAATATTTTACATAGTGGGGCGAACCTGTATTAACCACAAAGAAATTTTCGTGTTGATCATATTCCGTTACATCAGACATCTGGAGTTTAATAATGCCATCTCCCAGAATTTCTGCCTGATGAATTCCATCTGTCGCTTCAAATTTGCAGTTACCACTTATCATACCCAACGATTCGGCAAAAGCGGTAATGCATCTTCCTCCATTTCCACACATGCTGCTTTCATTGCCATCGGCATTGAAATAGATCATGTTGAAATCAAGGGAGTCATGATTTTCTAAAAGAATGACTCCATCAGCGCCTATCCCGAATTTTCGGTCACAAAGTTTATTGAAGAGGGGAGCGTTCTGCCTATCAACTAACTTTTCACGATTATCGATAATAATAAAATCGTTGCCAGTCCCCTGATATTTGTGAAATTTAATCTTCATATATCAAGAAGTATTTCTGATCTGATCACTCATCCAGTATAAGCGTATCCTGTTGGCTGGATTGCGTAGTATCCACTTCAGGTGAGTCATAAAAATTTTCATCATCCGTCTTGTCAAAAAATAGAATTATCAGCCCTGTTGCCAATACGATGAAGAAAGATGCGATCGACCAGTTGCGGCTCCATATGTTCCGTAATCCGCCCAGCTTACGTTTTCGAGGTGTTTCAGATGCCATTTTGTCTATTGAAATGTAAATTTATGTTAATTTCCTGAAGTATTGGATTGAATTAATAATATAGGAGTTAGATGTTCGTTTTCAAATTGAAGCCAAGTGAACTAAATTTAAATTAATATAATTAATACTGGTAAAATATGATTGCATGGCATAATTTTTGACTTCAAAAGTTACATTTTTCATCATAAACCCAATAAATATGAAAAGAGTTGTTTTAATATTTTTTATTGCATTTCTGGGTGCTGCTTTTGCACTTGGCGTGCATTCTATTATAGATAAACCAGCTTCCGAAGAACCGTTTGGTAAGAAGGATTTCCAGGTTCAGCTAACAAATTTTGATACCGCCAATCCGGCTATATCCGGCCTGGCCGATTTTACTTATGCAGCAAGTGTTTCAACCCCGGGTGTAGTTCATATTAAATCATCGTTTCTTCCTAAGAGTACAGGGAATAATGGACGAGGCGATTTTTATAACCCTTTCCGGGATTTTTTCGGAGATGAGTTTTGGGACTATAAGTCTCAGCCTTTTAAATCACAACCATCCCAAGCATTTGGTTCGGGAGTTATCCTCACTTCAGACGGATATATAGTCACGAATAATCATGTTATTAATGGTGCCGACAAAATTGAATTAACTCTTTTTGATAATCGTACGCTAACGGCGGAATTAATTGGCACGGATCCTTCTACCGATTTGGCACTGCTAAAAGTTGATGAAAAAAATCTTCCTTTCCTTGCACTGGGAAACTCTGATAATGTTCTCGTGGGTGAATGGGTGCTGGCGGTAGGCAACCCATTTAATTTTGCCTCGACTGTTACTGCCGGCATAATAAGTGCCAAGGGAAGAAATTTGAATTTACTTAATGATAAGATGGCAATTGAGTCGTTCATTCAAACTGATGCTGCAGTGAACAAGGGAAACAGTGGGGGAGCGCTGGTAAACTTAAATGGTGAATTAATTGGGATTAACACAGCAATTGCCACTCCAACCGGTGTTTATGCCGGTTATGCGTTCGCTGTACCGGTAAATATTGTAAGAAAAGTAGTAGACGACCTTATAGAATTCGGTGTTGTCCAAAGAGGTTTTATCGGTGTGTTCATAAGAGATATTAATAGTGAACTGGGCAAAAATTTAGATGTTAGTAATTTTCGTGGCGCTTATGTAGATAGTTTGGTTGATGGAGGCGCGGCACATGCGGCAAAGATCAAAAAGGGCGATATAATCTTAAAAGTAGAGAATACAGAGATCTTATCCTCTTCACATCTTCAAGAAATCATTGCCAGATACCGGCCAGGAGATGAATTGAAAGTTAAGGTGAACAGAAAGGGTAAGATTAAAAATCTGATGGTTGTATTAAAAAATAGCATGGGGAATACAAACACGGTCAAGAAGAATAAAACGGCTGTTCTTGAAGTGTTGGGAGCCGAATTTGAAGAGCTGTCAGAAGCTGAACTGGAGAAGATAAATATTGACGGCGGTGTCCGGGTGAAGGATTTGAAGAAGGGAAAACTCTCAAAGTACACTTATATAAAGGAAGGATTTATTATCACCAAAGTGAACGGCAGAAAAATCAATAATATTGATGAATTATTTAAGGCCCTGAGTAATAAGGAAGGCACGGTG
>JACZTA010000219.1:0-2034 GCA_022573915.1 Bacteroidota bacterium
CCCAGGGGGAAGATCCAGAAATAGGCTTGTGGGAGTCCTTTTAATACAAAAAATTCATTGGTTTCCTGGGGAGAATCAATATTTTCATAATAAGCCCTTAAGCCAAAATATTTATCCAGGTCGGAGGTGAATTTCATCCCAAAGCTCCGGGAGACCACCGAATTGGCTCCATCGCAACCCACTACCATTTCACAATCGAAGCTCTTTTCCCTGGTGTCCAACTTCAACATCGTATTGCTTTGAATTGATCGAATTAGCTGAGCCTCGTAAATGTCTATGTTGGTTAGTTGCTTAACCTGTTCCATCAAAAATTGATCAAAATCCAGGCGGGGCATATTGTAAGCCTTCTGTTTCCAATTGATCTTTACAGACCTGCCCTTGGGCGTATAGATCTCGCTGGAGTTGATTCGGTGCAACTTTGGAAGATCCGGGAGGAGGTTGGATACATCCGGTATCAGATCGTGGATTACCTTTATTGAGGGCCCGGGGATCGCATCTCCGCAGGTTTTGTCCCGGGGAAATTTGGCCTTATCAAAAAGGGCTACTTTTAAGCCGGAATCCTTGAGTGCCAAGGCACATGCCGTACCAGCCGGTCCACCACCTACGATCGCAAGATCATATCCAAGTTGCATGCTTCAAGATAGGGAAAGTTTGACTTTGAAAAGTTGAGTATGGAATTTACCTTTTAAAATTGTTGCTAAAGTCCAATAAAAAAAGACGGTGATATGGCGCGTTAGACATTGGACCTTGGGCTCAAAAAATACTAGCGCGATCTACAAACTGACTTGCAAACCGTCGTACGCCAGCTCAATATTGTGTGGAAGCTCTTTCGAAATATCTTCGTGTTTGCCAAGCTGATGGCTAATATGGGTGATGTATCCCTTTTCAGGTTTGAGTTCTTCAAAGAGTGCCAGTCCTTGTTCAAGATTAAAATGCGCCACATGCTCTTCTTTCCTGAGAACGTTCAGGACAATTACTTTGCTGCCTTTGATCTTCGACTTCTCCTCATCAGATATCTCATTCGCATCGGTGACGTACGTGAAATCATTGATGCGAAAACACTGTACGTTGAGATTCAGATGGGTTACTTGTATGGGAATAATTTTGGTCTGATCAATATAGAATGGTTCGTTCTCTATTGTGTGTATCACAATTCGAGGCACCCCCGGATATTTTCTTTCAAAAATATAGTAAAACTGATTTTTCAGGCTTTCCTGCGTTTCTTCCGAGGCATACACATCGATATCCTGTTTTTGAATAAAATTAAATGCCCTTACGTCGTCCAACCCGGCGGTATGATCACGGTGCGAATGAGTAAACAGGATCCCATCCAATCGCTTTACATTTTCCCGTAATAGTTGTTGTCTAAAATCGGGGCCTGAGTCAATGACCAGGTTCTTACCATCGACCTGCACCAAAACGGAGGTTCTCAGCCGGTCATCTTTTGGATCCTCAGACTGACAAACATCACAATCACACGCTATCACAGGAACACCTTGCGACGTGCCTGTACCTAAAAATGTTACGTTCAAAACTCCTGGGATTTAAAACTGTTATTCGGAAGGGACCGCCTCGACGGTGGCAAGGTTCTTCAGGTATTTATCATAAAAACTGCGAGAGGACTCGGTCAATAAGCCTGCATCAATACTTATATGTTGCAAAACTTCGATCAGACTATTAACCTTTCCCTCATCGGAGAAGAACTTATTGATCACGATGATGTTTTTTTCATGCAAGATGCAATATCCGGTCTTAAAGTTACCTTTACCATACCTGACAACATAATTGTTTTCGGTTAATATCGCTTCAATCTTGTTTAGGCTATATGTGTTATATTTGAGCATAAATTCGTTCTTAGTTTAACATGCCTGATCTCTATTCTCAACCAAGTTATACAAAGATGGGAAATATCCTTCTGATATGTTTCCTGTTTTTATCCACTTATACATATTCGCAAAGCGTACAGGGTGGTCTTATACTGGGACTTAATGCCAGTCAGGTTGACGGCGATGGTATTGGCGGTTATAATAAGCT
>JACZTA010000219.1:2044-6425 GCA_022573915.1 Bacteroidota bacterium
AATACCGGACTAGTAGCTACCCTTCCTCTCCAGAACAACTTTTCTTTCAATCTTGAATTACTTTACTCACAAAAAGGCAGCCGGCAATCTGCGAATCCGAATGCACCATCCTTGTCATCTTACAAACTCAAACTCGATTACCTGGACGTACCCATTTATTACTCCTATGACCTAGACGATAAGTTTAATTTACGAACGGGAATAGCATTGGGCGCACTTATAGGTAACCGCGAATTTGTAAACGAGGTTGAGCAACTGGTCATTGACCCGCCATTCCGGAAATACGACCTGAACTGGATCGGGGGACTGAGATATCAGCTAACGGATCATTTCTATGGTAATGTAAGATTTGCCTACACCATTATCCCGATCAGGATAGTTGTATTGGGGGGTAGAAAACGCGGACAGGTAAATAAGTTGATTTCGTTTCGAGTCATGTATATGTTTAAGCGTTGAGCGCTCTTTATTATTTTGCCGCGTTGCAAACGCGCGCGAGCAGGGGTTCTATATCCGGTTCAATCAAAATGGAATTTGAGAAAGATGGTGACTATCGAAGAAAGATAACCGGAATAATTAATGATTGCGGGTACGAATATTTTGATTGCTTCACCACAACCTTCACCAACGATTGTTATTATTATGATTCAATCGTACTAATAGATGCCTTATATCAATCTTATTATTATGGAGCTCACCCGGATGGACATTTTTCAAAAAGAGGTGATTGGCAATTTCAAGGAGATAAAGACGAGTTAGAGATCATTGATGATAATGGCAAGATTGAAATATATGATATAATCGGATTAAGCAATTCAAAACTTCATCTTATAGGGGATATTGACTGGGACGGTGATGGAACGACTGAAGAAGTGGAGATTGAAGCAACTAAGCTTTAATGGAGAGAATTTATCAAAATCACCTTAGCTCCACACTAAAGCAGGGAGCTAAATCTCCTTTCTCCGAAGTATCCACGCTACGGAGTAGAGAAGTGTATATGTTTAAGCGTTGAGTACTCTTTATCTGTCTGAATGGCTGATTTATTTGATCAACGGATTAATATGATTTTAATACTCTCTTCTTTGCACAAGTATTGATATCTTTCAGATCCAGCGTACTTCTTAGGAAAAGCTGTAAAGAAAGGTAAGAGATGCAACTCGTTACGGTCAAAACATTCGAGGATCATTTTCAGGCTCGCTTGTTGGAATCAAAACTTGAAAGTGAAGGAATTCCGAGCGTCGTGCTTTATGAAAATATAATCACGCTAAATCGCATGTACAATGTCGCCATGGGAGGGATCTTGTTAAAAGTTCATAGCGATGATTATGAAAGATCGAGAAAAATAATAATAGATATTGACAATTCTCCGTGGACGGATGAAGATGACCAAATATTGGAATGTCCAAAATGTCAATCGACGAATTTATACGGTGGCTTCTTGTCTTTCAGAAGCTTACCTGCGATCTTAGCAGTGTTCATTTCTTTTATTGCTGGAGGCTGCTATCCTATTTACTTCAAATCCGTTTATAGATGTAAAAAATGCGGAACTGAATTTAAAAATGTGGGTGAGTGAACCTAAGCGCTGCTTGTCGTGGCGTCCACGTTACAGAGCAATAGCAATCCTAATCAGCGCAATCCTGTAATCACAATAATCTACAGTTCAGACCTTCTTAACTCCGCGCTTTAGCGCGGAGATATCCAAACCACCTATAAGGGCTTTAACCTTAATGCGAAATAGAATTAATGGCTAAAGCCATCATTCTTTATCAAATCAACCCCCTGCTAAAGCAGGGGGCACTTGTCCTTCTCGCCGCAAGGACGAGACCACGCAGCATCTCAACCCTCACCAGCGCAATCCCATAATCACTCTAATCAACGGTTCAGGCTCCATTTAGTGTCAGGTGTTAACATCTGACACAGAAGCGGCAACTAATCAAACAAAGTAGGTGACCCCGGTTTAGGCTTCATGCCCAGATGCTTGTAGGCGAGTGGTGTGGTTTCGCGGCCGCGAGATGTTCGTTTGATAAAACCTTCTTGTATCAGGAATGGTTCGTAGACTTCTTCTATTGTACCCGGTTCTTCTCCTACCGCAGTAGCTATTGTTGTGATACCCACGGGCCCTCCATTAAACTTCTCGATGATTGCGGAGAGGATCTTATTATCCATATCATCCAATCCGTACTCATCAACTTTGAGAGCGTCCAGTCCGTATTTGGTGATCTTCAGATCGATCGATCCATCTGACTTGATCTGAGCAAAGTCACGGATCCTTCTCAGCAATGCATTCGTTATCCTTGGCGTTCCCCTGCTTCTTCCGGCAATTTCAAAAGATGCTTTTTCTTCAATCTCAATTTCAAGGATCTTGGATGACCTGAGTATGATAGTATTCAAATGTTCCGCATCATAATACTCAAGGTGGGAAGTAATACTGAAACGAGACCTTAATGGCGACGACAATAATCCGGATCTGGTCGTGGCACCTATTAAAGTGAATGGATTTAGATTCAGTTGAATGGATCTGGCATTGGGACCGCTTTCAATAATAATGTCAATCTTGTATTCCTCCATGGCTGAATAAAGATATTCCTCAATCACAGGGCTCAACCTGTGTATCTCATCGATGAACAAGACATCCTTTTCTTCGAGGTTCGTTAACAAACCTGCGATATCAGCTGGTTTTTCCAGTGCAGGGCCGGAAGTAACTTTAATATTAACTCCCAATTCATTTGCAATAATATAAGCGAGGGTGGTCTTTCCTAATCCGGGAGGCCCATGCAATAGCACGTGATCCAACGCTTCGCCGCGTTGTTTGGCTGCTGCGACAAATACAAGAAAATTCTTAACCAGCTTTTCCTGGCCGGTAAATTCGTCAAACATCTTTGGACGAAGGGAATTCTCAAATTCCTTTTCTTCCGGTGTTAATTCTTCTGGTTTTATGACCTCAGTTCCTGCTGCTTTTTCTGCTGCTGCTTTTTTTGTTTCTAAATCTTCTACAGCTTTATCTGCAGCAATTTTATCAGCTGCTGCTTTTGCAGCATCTTCTTTAACTTTTTTTTCTTCTTGATTTTCTTCTACCATTTACATCACCCTATGTATTTTTTTATTTCTTCCAAAATTTCATGATTTTTTTTTAAAATTTTATGGTTGTAGATTACAACTACAAGTATCAAAATATATATCGGAATATTATTTATCAATATTTCTTCTATTATCATATCCACAACCCCAGCAAATCCCTTCGTATAATATTCCCCAGCATATTGGACACATCATTTAGAACCTGCTTCAACATCCCTATTTTTTGGAGAAGCATCTTTTTTATTATCTGTAGAAAACGCTGGAGTTATATCTGCAGGAAATTCAAACTCAACATCTATTCCGAGTTGTGCTTTGATTTGCTCCTCTAGAAACATTTGGTTAAATTCTACGACTTGCTGCCATGATAAATATAGCATTTTTGATTCTGATTCTGTTGCTTGTCCGGATACTCCCATCACAACGTCAGGTATGCCTTCTGCTTTTAGAAATTCATTCTGCAGCATTTTTATCCACGGCAATGGATCTAACGTGGAAAATTGAGGTATTGAAATCTTTTCCATGCTGTCAACAACACCTTTTGGCACAACTAAATTTTCTCCAAGTTCCATTGCACTGTCTAATTTTTTTTTGTAAGCTTCAATTTCTGTTACGTCGTCTGTATCAACGTGTGAAATTATTAAAGGTTTTACATATCTATGAAAAACAACCCTTAAATCTTTCATTGCTTCTCTTCGCATTTCAATTATTGGCATAATCTTGTCGATTACACCTATTCCATGGATCTGGTCTGCAATTCTATTATAGCTTAAGTGGAACATTTCATCTGTTTCTAAAATAACAGGTTCTGCATTAGTTTCTACAGGGCTTGTTTCTATGGGCATAATTTCATATTTTTTTATTATTCCTTTGTTGCTTCCTATAACTTTTACCGTTGATGGATTCAAAGGCTTTATATTTTTCAAATCTTTTGAATTCTTTATTATTTCTGCAAAGAAATCTCCTCCTATGGTGTAAACTCTAACTGCATTATACATTATTGAATTGAATGTGTCAAGTCCATTTCCTCTTATCTTGCTTAGCATTTCTTTAACATTACTCATACCAACTTTTGCTTTTATTCCTTTTACTTTAAATCCTTTTCCGACGACATATTGTGCTTTCCTGTCAATCATTCCTCCAATCTCTGAGATCTGCAGATAAGCTCCATGCTGAGTTTGCCAGTTTGTATTTTGGTATTCTGATTCTGTTGTTTCTGGAGCTGCATCAGTTGTAAATTTGCTTGGAAACTTTGTCAGGTCCTGTGCTGCAGCTGTGTTTGCGTAAGTCTTAGAAGAAAAATCAGTTA
>JACZTA010000220.1 GCA_022573915.1 Bacteroidota bacterium
TCCAGAGCCCAAATCATCTATGGGAGGAACGTCCAATACATCATCCAACCCGCCCTCATCCATCCCGGCAGAATCCAGACCTTCCTCCCCAGTTTCGTCCGCAACCATATCTGCTGTCCCAAAAATAACCAAGGCAGGCTCCGAAGAACTTTTGGTTTGCCTCATGATGGTCGTACAAATGGGGCATTTCTTTTGAATTTTAAAATCTGTAAAACCGCATTTTGAGCACCTCATAAATTCCATGATACCAAAAAAAAACTGTAAGGTCAAGAAAATTAGATGATTAGGGATGAAATGTCCGGCATGGGAATCCGGCCTGGCCAGGCCCGGAATGAGTATGGATTTCAGAGGGTTAAATATTAACCCCTTGAGGGAGGATAATATTTGACGGTGAATTAAATTTTAGTTAGAATCCCTTTTTTCCGAAATAGATAAGAAACCTTATTTAAGGATTCTATATGAGAGTTTTGAAAGGGAGGTTATGCGCTTTTCAAGGCTAAAAAGAGTGTCGCTAACTGCGGGGAAAATTCCCAACGGGCTGGGAAAACTATTGTTTCCGGTTCTGGAGACCATTTTTATTATGCTGGATAACCTTCGGCCGAATGTCCGTCAACATTTTTACCGCGCCATCCGAAGCCTGGGAAAAAATAATATGCCTGTAGGACTATTGAATTTAAATATGGTTTTAAATCTCCATCCCAATCATTTCCTGGCAAGGGTCTATCGAGGCCGGATTTTTCTAAAAGAAAGGCAATTCAAGTTGGCCTCGGTGGATTTTATTCGGGCTAATAAAATCAGTCCTTACCGGTTCAGCCAATATGAACTGTACTCTGAATATCTGGAATCCGTGAACGAGGGAATCGGATATCTGGGAGATTCCATGGTGAGCAATTTCAACAGGGTGTTTGAGGCGTTTCGTCAGGAGTCGGAAAAGGTTTTTCCAGATTCAAAAATTGAGGAAAAGCAAGAAGGTTCAGAAACAGCCCACAGCCTTCAACTCACTTCCGAAGAAGATAAACATGTTTCGGGAAAGAATCGGGATTTGACCCCTGAAGAAAAAGGGAAATTTCAGGAGATGGGTCCCATCACTTTAAAAGAACTGGAAGAAACCGACTGGGAAAGTCTCATAAAGAAGCTTGCCTCCTGAAAATTTCAGGATCAAAAAAACTTTTTCTACTTGATGCGCTTGCTCTCATTTACAGGGCTTACTTTGCATTTTCCAAAAATCCCCGTTATAATTCAAAGGGGATGAACACATCTGCAGCATTTGGATTTACAACAACACTTTTTGACCTGATTAAGAATGAAAACCCTTCTCATATAGCCGTGGTATTTGACACAAGCGAACCTACAACACGACATGTGGAATATAAAGAGTATAAAGCGCAGCGGGAAGCGATGCCGGAGGATATATCTTTGGCTATTCCGTTTATTAAGAGGATAATTGAGAGTTTTAATATTCCTGCAATCGAATATCCGGGATATGAGGCCGATGACATCATTGGTACGCTGGCAAAAAAAGCGAGCAAAAAAGGATATGATACTTATATGGTTACGCCGGATAAGGATTTTGGTCAGTTGGTGGATGAGAATACCTATATGTATAAACCGGCCAGGGCAGGAGGTGAAGTAGAAATCCTCGGAGTTCCAGAGATTCTGAAAAAATGGGAAATAAAAGAAGTTAGTCAGGTAATTGATATACTTGGCCTGTGGGGTGACAGTGTAGATAATATACCGGGCATTCCAGGTATTGGTGAAAAGACTGCCAAGAAATTAATTGGTGAATACGAGAGTATGGAGAATATCATTGCCCACTCTGAAGATTTTAAAGGCAAGCTGAAAGAGAACATTGAGGAATTCGCAGAGCAAGGTTTATTATCCAAGCGTCTGGCAACAATTATTACCGACGTGCCTGTTGATTTTGATGAGAAAAATTTAAAGCGAAAAGATATTGATGAAAAACGAATGCTTGAAGTCTTTTCTGAGCTGGAGTTCAGAACCTTAGGAAAGAGAATACTTGGTGATTCGTTTGTAATAAACAGGTCAGAAGGTACACAGATCAGCTTATTCGACTCAAACGGTGATTCCGATTCATTATCTGCGGAAGCAAAAGAAGCCATCTCGGGAAGAAATATTCAGAACACAAAACACGATTATAAATTAATCGATACAAAAGAAAAAAGACAATCGCTTATAAAAGATCTCCTCAGGCAGAAGATTATTTGCTTCGATACTGAGACCACAGGTTTGGACCCAAACAATGTTGAAATTGTAGGACTCTCATTTGCCTATAAGGAAGGGCATGCCTTTTATATTCCTTGTCCGGAAGAATACGATAAAGCAAAATCCCTATTAAAAGAATTTTCGAAGGTATTTGAAGACGAAAAGAGCGTGAAGATAGGCCAGAACATTAAATATGATATCCTGGTTCTGAAATGGTACGACATTGAGATACGTGGAGTGCTGTTCGACACGATGATCGCCCATTATCTCATTGATCCGGACACGCGTCATAACATGGATGTCCTCGCAGAAAATTATCTGGGCTATACACCTGTTTCCATTAAGGAACTCATTGGTGATAAAAAGTCATCTGAGAAATCTATGCGCGATGTACCGGTGGAGGAGATTGCCGAGTACGCATCTGAAGATGCCGATATAACTCTGCAACTTAAAAATGCACTGGAACCCGTTCTGAAAGATAAAAAAGCGGAGGAGTTGTTTTATGAAATTGAAATGCCATTGATTGATGTGTTGGCAGAAATGGAATTTTCGGGTGTGGCGATTGACACAAAGATGTTGGCTAAATATTCAATAGAACTTGGCAGGTCTATCGTGAAGGTTGAAAAAGAAGTTTATAAAATTGCCGGAGGAGAGTTTAACATGTCTTCTCCGAAACAGCTTGGAGAGATCCTGTTCGATAAATTGAAGCTTGACGATAAGGCTAAGAAAACCAAGACCGGTCAGTATGCGACAGGGGAAGAAATACTGGTTCGGTTGGCGGATAAGCATGACATCATCGGAAAAATTCTGGATTATCGCGAATTCAATAAACTTAAATCTACTTATGTCGATGCGCTGCCTAAGATGATAAACCCAAAGACAGGTAGGGTGCATACATCTTTTAACCAGGCAATTGCTGCTACGGGCAGGTTAAGTTCGGTAAATCCTAATTTACAAAACATACCGATCCGAACGGATCGTGGACGCAGGATTAGGGAAGCGTTTGTCAATAAGGATAAGGATTATGTGATTTTATCAGCAGATTACTCTCAGATTGAACTCCGGATCGTAGCCGAAATCAGCAAGGATGAAGCTATGCTTAAAGCCTTTAAGGAGGGACAGGACATTCATGCAGCTACGGCATCGCGTGTATATGGCGTCGACATGGATAAGGTAACTTCTGAAATGAGGAGAAACTCGAAGACAACTAATTTTGGGATCATTTATGGGATATCTGCTTTTGGACTTTCTCAAAGATTGAATATTCCCAGAAGTGAGGCGGCAGAATTAATTGAGGAATATTTTAAAAGCTATCCTAATATTAAAAAATACATGGACAGTTCTATCGCTTTTGCAAAGAAGAAGGGTTACGTGGAAACGATGATGGGAAGAAGAAGGTATTTGAAAGACATTAATTCAGCGAATCAAACTGTTCGGGGATTTGCTGAAAGAAACGCGATCAACTCACCTATACAGGGTACGGCTGCCGACATGATCAAACTAGCCATGATTGAAATTCATAAGGTGTTCAAGAAGAAAAAATTCAAGTCCAGGATGACTTTACAGGTTCATGATGAACTGGTGTTTGATGCACATGTGGATGAACTGGACATCATCAAACCAATTATCGAGGAAAAGATGAGTAATGCACTGTCGATGAAATGCCCCATAGTAATTGAGATGGCTACAGGAAAGAACTGGTCAGAAGCCCATTAATAGTTTTTAATAGAAAACAGGGCATACTTCTCTAAAATCAAAGAAGTAAGTGACTTGAAAAGACAGGTAATTTCCCTTAGAACTAACTGTCATAACATGCTGTTGAACGCCCTCAATATAGGAGATATTGGTGGTCATCAATGCAATTGTGCGGTAATGGTATACCAGGCCATAGTTTAATAATCTTTGGTTACGTACTTCCTTCTCGAACAAAAGGCCTACAGAAATAGTAGGAATAAATCCATCTGGAACAAAAGATATGATCTCATATGGTATAGGACCATTATCTTCCGAGGGCACAGTTCCTCTGATATTTCCGGTCAGCCTATTTGGCAGATCGACCGATATAGCGACAAATTCCTTTAGATATAATGATTTAGCCACCTTGGATCTAATGGAGAGTGCAAGCGGAAATTCAAAGGGTGAGACCTCAATACTCTGCTGTAATTTTATATAGTCGTTGTCGATTCGAAATCTAAAACCTGTGTAGGAAATATTTGCACCCAACTGCATCGCAATATTGGTTTGATATCCAACATCTATTCCATAATGAAGATGGATGCCTGCCATTGCGCCAAAATGAGGTAGGATTGAAAAACCAGGTATAGAAGTAAGACTTGGTGTTTGCGCGACTGCGAATGTAGGCCCGGCCAACATTCCAATCTTAAAACCTTTTTGTCCCATGGAAGTAAATGGAACCAGAATGCTTAAGAGAATTATAAGTAACGATCTCTTCATATAGTGATGAGCTGTAAACTCTTATTCTACGTTTAACAACCTATGAGGTTGCGTAATGGCCTAATTTCGTGCTATAGTGGTGTGGCAACACCAGGTTAAAACAGGTTCCATTGAGCTAAGTACAATTTGTACTTAAGAATTGCTATATTTATCTTTTACAGAAATTCTCCTGAATTGAGAGCCTAATGCAATATATGAAAATTATTGCTCATTATCAATAGGTACAATTTATGCAATGACATGAGTCATCTAAAAAATAACATCTATGAACTATGTGAAATTGTTGCTGATACCAGTCGTAGCCGTGCTTTTCAGTGTGAATGTCGTTGCTCAAAGTAAAATTAAGGTTGCTGAGCAAAGTAAGAAAATGAGCAAAGGCACCAATCCCGGCTTGACGGTAAATATACCCGAAGCAGACTTGAAAAACGTTGAGAAGTCATGGAAGAAGCTGATGAAGAAGTACAGTGCGAAAATGTCTAATAGTTCGGGCGATCTATTAGCGCAGGGAGCTGAAATAAAAAATATCAGTGACATGTCCATGAACGTGTACGCAAATATCTCCAAGTCCGGAGATGGAATCAACATGATCGTTTTTTTTGACCTTGGAGGGACTTATCTCAGCCAGTCCTCACACGCAACAGAGTACAAGGTTGCTGAGAAAATTGTCTATAATTTCGCGGTAAAAGCTGCGACAGAAGCAGTTGAAGGCCAACTTAAAGAAGCGGAGAAAGCACTAAGTGAATTAGAAAAAGACCGCTCAAAACTAGAAAAGGAAAATGAAGGTTTGGAAAACGATATTGACAAGTATAATAATAGTATTAAGAATGCGGAAAATACTATAGATAATAATGTGAAAACAATCAACAAAAAGAATGAGGATATCGCAAATCAGGATAAAGTGGTAGCTGATATTAAAGAAAGGCTAAAGAAGATTAAATGAGAAAGCAAGTTGCCTGAGGATACAGTCTTGCACAACAATGCTTTCTTGTACCCTGATAATTTTTTGCGAATTCATCGCGCTCTTTATGGTTTACTTCCAAACTCAATTCAAACTAAAACGCTCATATACGAATCATGCCGCAAACACCTTCTAAGCCAGATCTCATACGATTAAACAAGTTCATTGCCAACGCCGGGATCTGTTCCCGAAGAGAGGCCGATGATCTGATCCAAGCCGGATTTATTACAGTTAATGGCAAGAAAACTACTCAGCTGGGTACAAAAGTCGCTTTTAAGGACACGATAGAGTATAAAGGCAAGAAGATTACTGCAGAGAAGAAAGTCTATTTATTATTGAATAAACCGAAAGGTTTTATCTCTACGGTCAAGGATACTTCAGGAAGAAATACGATCATGAGCCTGGTCAAACATGCGACAGATGAACGTATTTATCCGGTCGGAAGATTGGATAAGGATACAACGGGACTGCTGGTGATGACAAATGATGGCGAACTCACGCTCAAACTTTCACACCCTAGCAGTGAGATTAAAAAAATATATCATGTGGTATTGGAGCGTGAATTGCTGCCCGGGGACCTTGAAACGATTCGTAAAGGTGTTGATTTGGAAGACGGGCATTTGAAGGTCGATGCCATCGAGTTTTTAGAAGGTGAAAGCAGAGCCCACATTGGTATTGAACTTCACAGTGGGCGTAACCGGATTATCAGGCGCTTGTTCGAGAAGTTGAATCATACAGTGGTCAAACTTGATAGGGTGGGTTACGCAGGATTAACCAAGAGGAGTGTT
>JACZTA010000016.1 GCA_022573915.1 Bacteroidota bacterium
TTTAAAGTTAAAGATATTATCTAATTTTAAATGCGATAACTATGAAAAAAACAAGTTTCACCGGTAAAAGCTACTGAATTCCTGCTCAAAATTAGGAAAAATTAAAGTGTACTTCATGAAGTACATTTATAGGGAGGGGGGTAAAATACAAGTCTCGCGCGACAAGCGCGCGCTAGCAGGGGTGGTATCTATCTTATTTCGTTTATCATGGATCGTAAAATTTCAAACGTGAGTAGACTAATAGTTATCAATGATTAAAAATGAAAAAGCTAATATTAATAATCAATATTTTAATATGTTATCATGCTTTGTTGCAGGCTCAAACCCAATACTTTAGTCGCTTGTATGATTACGACAATCACATCAATTTAGCAGCTGCAGTAATAAATGAAGATAGTGTTTACACTTTAGCCGGCGATGTCGCTACACCTGATTATCGAGGTATAATGATGGTTAAAGTTGATAGTTTGGGTGATACAATATGGATGAGAGTTCATGGGAAAGCTCCGAAACTATATTTTACAGCTACAGCTTTAAAATCAAATAATAACGATTATATATTATCGGGGGGAATTAAAGATACTGTTACAGGATCGTCAGATTTTTTATTGTCTAGTTTTAATAGCAATGGTGACAGTCTTTGGATGAAACGTTATGGCGGTGCAGGTCAGGATTATGCATATGATTGTAAAAAAACGATAGATGGCGGTTATGTGATGGCTGGATATACGGATAGTAAAGGGAATGGATCTGCTGACTTTTGGCTCGTAAAAACGGATAGTTTGGGGAACTTGCTTTGGGATAAAACATATGGAGGAACTGGTATTGACATTTCACATTCTGTCGACCAAACAAAAGACAAAGGGTTTATTCTATCAGGTTCCACAACCAGTTTCAGTAGTAGTGTATATATTGTTAAAACAGATAGCGTAGGAAATTTGACTTGGCAAAAAACGCTTAATGTTAACTTGAGCCAGCAAGGTGGATCAACATTTCAGTCAGTTGATGGTAATTATATAATCTATGGAAACAAAGATGATCAAGATGGTAATAAACGGCAAGGTTGGATAGCTAAGTTAGGTAACAGTGGTTCTTCTTTACTTTGGGAAAGGACTTTTGGTGGTCAATATGATGATTGGTTTGGAAAAGTTATAGAATTAAAAGACAGCAGTTTAATGGCTATTGGAGTTTGTACTAATGACACACAAAATTTCGGTTGGATCATGAAATCTTCTTCCGACGGTGATAGCTTATGGTCAAGAAAGTACTCGATCAAAGGAAATTTCACAAATTACTTTTGGGATATTGAAAGTACTTCAGACAAAGGTTTCATTATCTGTGGATGGGGCACTGTAAATAATCAGGATATGTGGCTCATTAAGGTGGACAGTATGGGCTGCCTTGTTCCCGGCTGTGACACCCTCGGCACACAGATCATTGAAATACCAAACTCTACACCAAGAATAAGTATTTACCCCAATCCCTTTGCCAACGAAGCCACTGTGTATATACATTCCGGCTATATCTCCAAAATGAAGCAAGGTTATTTCTCTTTATATGATATTCTCGGAAAAGAAGTGAGACGAATACAGCTTGATCATTTGATTCAGCAGCAGAACAATCCACAGGGAGGAGTGCAGTTTCTGCTGAGAAGGAAGGGCTTGCCGGCAGGAATTTATATTTATAGGGTTAGCTCCGGCAATGAATATCTTGCAGGTGGAAAAGTGGTGGTGCAGTGAGATGCGGCGCTTCGCTTGATAGCTGAGGTCCGATAAACGATGTTCCTACCTGCCGGCAGGCAGGTGAGGTTTGATTTGATTGTAGATTTGAATTTAAGTCAAAGCACATCTTCGAAGATCAAATACCGCTAATCAGCTTGTCCGCTTCAGCCTTGCTCTGCCGAAGCGCTTCCTCGCTTCGCCGAAGCGCTACGCGAAGGCAATGCGCGAAGGCGATGCGGAAACACCGATTTTTGAAGATGTCGAATTTGCGTAAGTCAATAACCACTGTGAAATCTTAATGCTTTTAAAGTTCGATATTCAACCCTATTATAGGAATCAACCGGCCGGTCGTATTATCAAGCAAATAGGATTGGTAAGAAGAAGAATTGTTGGGATCCGTGATGAAGTTATCATTCTCGTCACGCTGTATATCAAAATAGGGAGATAGCTGCATTTCATAACTATAGAAGTTCTGCAAGTCTATGAAGAAGTTAAGGTTCCATTTATTAAAATAGAATCGCTTATCAATTCGCAGATCCATTTTATGAAATGGTTGAGAGAATCCTGTGTTGAGTTGATCGTAATCCGGAATACCTCTGTGGGTCACATCCCATATTGCCTTAATCGCTGAGCGGGTAGTGTCATAAGGAGTAAATGGGAATCCATGTATATATCTCCATTTTACACCTATCTCCCAATGTTTCTTTAATTGTTTGCGAAGAGTAATCACAGCTATATGGCGGTTGTCCCAGGTAGAAGGAACATATTTATCATTCTTATCTTTGAATTCGCTTCGCAGGAAGGTATAATTTGCGAGGGCATAAAACCCTTTGATCAGCCTTCTTCTGATTTGAAATTCTATTCCATAGGTTCTTCCCTCACCTGTGGAAATTGCAGGTTCATTACCAAATATTCCGTACTCACTTCCCAACATGGCCAACGGAATCGAATCCCGTAATAAAAATGGATACCTATGATACTCCTTATAAAAACCCATTATTTTACCCAAGTAATTCTCTTTTATCCAAAATCTGGTACCTAATTCAATAGCCTTAACCCGGATGTAGGATAAATTATTCTGTTGATTTACCAGATTATTCGCTGAATCCCGGTAGGCCAACACGGGATAAGAAGGCATTTGATGATAAATGCCGGCTTGTAGTTCCGGTGAAAACTTTTTATCAGTATGCCACCTAAGCGCTAACCGTGGGGAAAATTGGTTTAATATATTCTTAGTGCTGTTCGAATAATCATTTGCTTCCGCACGTAATCCAATGAGCGCATATATTTTACCTTTAGATAGTCTACCTGATATATCACCGAAAAAGGCCAATTTATTTAGATATAGATCTGTGTTATAATTCGCCTCATCAATCTGACTACCTATGATAATCTGATTTAAAGAAACATTTGAATAAGATATATAATCATAGGAAGCTCCATAATTTATTTTCAATGTAAGATCTCTACCCCGTACTTCTTGCCTATCAAGCTCATATAAAAATGTAATATTGTTACTATTCTCTCGCGCCTGATAGTCATACATCAAATTTGACATGAGGGATTTATCGTTATCCTTGAATTTAAACTCCCGATAGTCTTTGAAGCTTTTGCTTAGGCTTAAACTTCGGATGGCACTCTTATGATAAGATCTATGTCTAAATTGTTTGTAAACTGCTCCAATGGTATAATTCTTCAGATCATATTCGGGAATGTATCCAAGTATGTACTTTTGAAGAGGTGTGCTATTCTGCTCCAGGTTTAAATCGATGATATCTGAACCACCCAATCCAATTATGATGAGCTCGTTCTTTTTGTTTATCCGGAACTTCTGCTTGAATTGAACATCATTATAAACGGGAAGGTACGGCAGCCCAATTGCTTTGAACAAGGCCTTTAAATATGACCTTCTTGCAGAAATAATAAGGGAGGATTTCTTAGACGTGGGGCCCTGCAAAACTATTCCAAAGTCGCTCGCTCCAAGTGTACCCTTCATCTCGTACTTTTCTCTATTTCCTTCCTTTTGAACAAAGGTGGCTATGGAACTCAATGCGTTGCCTGTTTTAGAAGGAAAACCTCCCGAATAAAACTCCATGCTATGAATCAGATCCATGTTCAACAGACTCACGGGCCCACCCGAAGCACCTTCCGCTGCAAAATGATTAATAGCGGGAATCGGAATACCATCAAGATAGAATGCATTCTCTCCGGGAGCGCCACCGTGTACAATAATATCATTTCTAAATGTAAGGGTTGAAGTCACGCCCGGAAGTGTCTGTATTACTTTGGCAATGTCACGGTTACTTCCGGGATCTCTGTCTAATTCTTCAGAATATAATTTTATTGAACTAAAAGTAGGAAGATTATAATAGGCGGATGGTATTTTAAGTTTCGGAGTACCGCTAACATCGACATCTTTTAATTGAAAAACTTTATGGCTCAATCTTATCTCTAAAAAGACCAGTTTCGCATTGGTGATTTCAATTCCGTAGAGGTGCTTGGTTTCGTATGTGGTATGTGAAACCTGTATCGTATAGATTCCAGGGTTAAGCGCATTCAATTCAAATTTACCCTCCGAATCCGTACTTACGCCTTGTTGAGTTTGGGAAAGTACCACATTAGCATCCGCGATTGGTTCATTCGTAACACCATGCAGGACAATCCCTTTTAGCACTCCATTTTGCGCAGCAGCAGAAATACTTGCCAGTAGTAAAACGAATATGATAAGACTTTTGGACATATTATTTTGAGGGGATCGCGAAGTTACTACTAGCTTTTACCAGTTATGTAATGGGATTGTCAAAACCGAGATTGTTTTGATAACTCCCCTATTCTCGATACTTTTGCTGTCCATTTACAGACATATTAAACAGCAAACAAGTGAAAAAAGTGATCGCCCTGAGCATTGTATTTATTGCAGTTTTCACGTTAAGTGGATCAGCTCAAATTTGGTATGATATGATGATGGGTGAAAATCCTAATCTTCCTCTTCGTAGTCAGGGGACTACGAAGTTATATCAGGATTGACAGAACGTTTATTGATAACTTTAATCTCATCGCGTACTTTGCGAGACCTTAGCGTCCTTTGCGGTTTTCTTCTTCGCCCACCGTAGCCTCTTTCAATTACCGAACTTGTTATGAATTTTTTCGCGAAGGTGGGATCACGCACCTTCATGCTCATATTTTTCCAATGACTTCCCTCTCTTCTTAACGATAAATCCATAAATTAGTCCAAGTATTACCACAGGGATTAGTCCAAAGAATAAAGCAGCAAGTATCATATAAGCTAAGCTATTCGCAATATAATTTATCAGGTCCGGATGGTGCCACCCTTCATCTATTAGCAGTGCTAAAACTGTGGTAGCAGCAACTGAAACCATCCAAAGAACAAAGACCAGAAGTATTCCAAGAACATATGCGTTCATCTTATTCACCAGAGTTATTTTTCCAACCCATGATCCCAAGTACCAAGAGGTCAAAAATAAAAACCCACCACCTAGAATGAATGCGTATCCATCTTCAAACAACTGTTGCGCAAGTGCTTTTGGGTCACTAGTTTCCAAAAAAAGAATTGCCATACTAATAACGACGATTAGCATACTTAACCCCAATGCAGTTGAAGCTCCGATGTTTCTTGCTTTAAGTTTATCCATGATGAAATGATTTTTTCTTACCTCTTCGTTGAACAATAAATCCAAAAAGAAGTCCCAGTATTATGGAAGGCATTGTTCCGGAGCTAAGCAAGCCGAGGAATGTCCAAATAAAACCGATCAACATTCTGCTCAAGACCGGTTGATGATCCCACAGCTGCCCACCACCAAACGTCACTCCCAATACCGCTATATAAACCCCGGTCAGCAGAATGACAAATACGGAAACGACTCCTAGCAAATAGGCGTTGATCTTCTTAATCAATATGAGTTCACCGATCCAAGCCCCAAACATCCAGGAAATTGCTCCGAAACTAACATTTGCGAAAATTATCTTGATTAGGTTTGATCTCACAAATGCGTGCATTTCACCATCCATGCTGCTCCATTGAAAAGCCACCACTACACCTAGCATGATCATGAAAACAGCAAACCCTAGTGCAGTGGATCCTCCGATGTATCTCGCTTTTAATTTATCCATAACCAAGTTAATTTAGCATAGTAACCATTTAGCCATGCAGCCATTTATCCCATTTAACCCTTCTCCTCCTTAATCTTATGTCTTTGTCTAAAGAATAGGTAGAGATAGAAGAAGTGCATGCCACCTACAAATACGATCACGAGGCCTACCTTAAAACTCAATGCTTCAATCAGCATTCTGTAGTTGTCTAAATCTCCTGCGATCTTCAGGGTAAAGACTGCAAATCCCATATTGACCAGGTAAAATCCAACCACCATTAAAGTATTCACACTATTGGTGAGTGGTGCATTTTGGTTCATAATGTCAAAAATGAAACGTCGTCCATTTTTGAACAGGGTTCTGCCTACCCAGAAAGTGATTAACACGGATAAGGGCAGGTAGATCAGATAAGCTTGAATTATATAGTCCATAATTATTGAATTTTAGTTATGATACAGTTGGTTCTGCCGGTTTAGGCGGTAAATCCTTTCGGGGACCCTGGAATTCACTAACGTATTCCTTCGGTGGTGGCTTTTTGCCTCTTTTCTTCAATTTGAAGAAGACGAACAGGTTAAAGAAGTGCATGCCACCAAGAATCAGGATGATGGTGCCCACTTTAACACTTAGAATTTCTATGACACCCCGATAATCTGAGATTTCGCCCATGATCTTAAGGGCTAAAACGATATAGCCAATATTGATCAGGTAAAATCCTACCAAGAGTAGTTTGTTTACACTATCAGCCAGTGTTTCATCCCCATGGAATATATCTACAAGAAAGATCCTGCCATGGGTAAATAATGTCCGTGCCACCCATATTGTCAGCAATATGGAAATTGGCATATACAGCAAGTATGTGATCACTGTATAGTTAATTGCTTTTTCCGCGATGATTGCATGTTCCATAATGTTAGATTTTAGTGTTATTAATATGTTTCATTACTTTCAATATTTTCTGAAACTTATTTACAAAAAAAATACTACCGAATAAGTCTCATAAAAATTCCTGTAAACCAGTTCTTGTCTGAACGAATGAACCTGTCCAGTATCCCGGTTGCTTTTCCGGCAAAATCATTGAGATCCTTCGTCACCTTTTTGAACTCATCCAACTCCTTGCTGCTCTCCCCTTTCACATTCCTTGCTTCGTTCAGCATTCTAATAATAGGCGCAAGCTCCCTTTGTTTCCTTTGGGCTGCCACCGTTCTTGCCAGTTCCCATACATCTTTCTCCGATCTAAAATATTCCCGTCTTTCACCGGATTTGAATTCCTTAAAAATTAATCCCCAGTCTATTAAAGCTCTTATATTCATGTTTGCATTACCTCTTGAAATATTGAGTTCTCTCATAATATCCTCCGTTGATAAAGCTTCAGGAGAGATCATTAACAAAGCATGAACCTGGCCCATAGTTTTATTTATTCCCCAACTTGATCCCAGTATTCCCCAGGCCTGTATATATTTAGCTTTTGCTTCTTTTAATTCCATATTGCAAATATAATACAAGTTTTCATACTTTCAATACTTTCTGAAAGTTATTTCAGTAAAATATACTTATTGAACTTAAATCTTATAGCATTTTACCTGGTGTTAATGAAATTATGTAGGAAATCTGATAGGAATAAACTGTTAGAATTCAATTTAATAAGTACTTTTGACAATTCCACTCTCAATATATTGTAGGATGAGAACTGTGATATTCACCATACTGATTTTATTATTTACCCTCACGGCCATTCCGTTTGAAAGTAAAATAGACTCACTGGAAGATCTGTTATCAAAAACAAATAATGACACAGTCTATATTGAAGTCTGCACCGCCCTATCCAAAGAATATTTTAATTCTTCGAGGGAACAGGCTTTGCTTTACGCTAAAAAAGCATTGGATAAAGCTGTGGCAATTAAATACGCAAAGGGCGAAGGTGAATGTTTGCACAAACTGGGCCTGCACTTTTACAGGATCGGTGATTACAACGTTTCATTCGACTATTATAATCGATCCATAGCCATAAAAGATTCGATAGGTGATCGCAGTGGGTTGGCTAAAAGTCTGAACAACATCGGAAACCTGTTTAAAAAAAGGGGTGAATTTCAAAAAGCTTTGGAGTATCACGCAAGATCACTTGAGATTAAAGAGGAACTTGATGACAAAAGGGGCATAGCAAATAGCCTAAATAATATTGGAATCATTTATTTCAGCACAGGCAACTACGAGAAGGCGCTTGAACATTATATAGAATCGTTGAAAATCCGGCAGGAATTGGATGATCAATTGGGAATAGCCATGAGTTATACTAACATAGGCTTGATTTATAAGAGTCAGGGAGATATTGATAAAGCACTGGAATCCTATGAAAATTCTATAGCGATACAAGAAATTATTGAGGATATGGGAGGGATGGCATTCAACTTCAACAATATAGCTGGCGTATATGAAGAACAGAAGGATTACGAGAAAGCTATGGAATTTCAGCTAAAGACGATAGCAATCTGGCAATCCCTGGGTCATAAAAGTGGTATTGCCTATGCTTACACCCATATGGGACAGATAAATGAAGCCATGGGTAATGCTGATGAAGCGATACGGTTGTTTCGGGAATCGCTTGTTTTACAAAGATCAATGGACGATAAGCGAGGAATTGCAATATGCTTATGTCTTATAGGAACCAATCAGTTACATCGCGTAGAATATGGTAACGCATTGATCAATGGGAAGGCTTGTCTGGAGCTTGCCACCAAAATAGGCGCCGAAATTGAGATCCGGGACGCTTATGAGCTCATTTCAAATGCCCATGCCGGACTTGGGGAGTACGCCAAGGCATTCGAATTTCATAAACTATATAAGACAAAAAGCGACACGCTTCTAGAACAACGATTGAGCACGAGCATTACAGAGCTTCAAACTCGCCAGGAAATGGATCAAATAGAGATAGAAAACGAACTATTGAAAAAAGATGCTGTCATTTTCGAGAAAGATGCTGTGATAAAAGAGATAGAGCTCGAAAAGAAAGACGCTTTATTACTTAGGCGAGCGACTCAACGAAACGCCTTTATTATAGGTTTTGCATTGCTTCTTGTCTTGTCTTTAGTGATCTGGCGGGCCTATCAAACAAAACATAAACTGAGTGCCTTACTAAATGAGCGAAATGCAGTTATTGAATCTACCAACAACAAATTAGGGATCCTGAACAAGGAGCTGAATGATTTTGCCTATATCGTTTCACATGACCTAAAGGCTCCATTAAGGGGAATCAACGCTTTGGCTACATGGATATCGCAGGATTATGGCGACAAACTTGACGAGGCGGGAAGGGAGAATTTGAAATTATTGGATAGCAGGGTTCACCAAATGCACAGGCTCATTGATGGAATATTAAAGTATTCAAAGGAAGGGGCCGTCACGCAGGAAACAGAAACTGTTAAACTCAATAAGGTTGTCACCGACCTTGTTGATCTTCTTGCAGCTCCCAAACATATTGATGTTAAAGTTGAATCAACACTGCCGGATATGGAGGGCAACGAATCACAATTAACCCATTTGTTTGAAAACCTCATAAGCAATGCCATCAAGTTTAATGACAAGGCAAAGGGCGAAATTAAAATTGGGCATTCAGAAGACAATGGAAATTACAAATTCTATGTAGCGGATAACGGCCCTGGCATCGATGACAAATACAAGGAACAAGTATTTAAGATCTTCCAGACCCTCCACAATAAAGACGAATATGAGAGTACCGGAATCGGCCTTTCACTCGTGCAAAAGATCATCAATAATTACGGTGGTAAGATCTGGATAGAATCGGAGGTTGGCAAGGGCTGTATATTTTGGTTTACGTTGCCGAAAAGTTAGTTGTCGTAGACTTTCGTACGGTTATTGCATGACGAATGGTCTAAATACATTTCCGTTATTCAAAACCTCGAAAAAATGAAAGCAATACTGATTTTACTCCTCACTTCAATGGTGTTTTGTAATAATTTATCGGCACAGCAACTTGATCCTCCGCCAGCACTGGTTGATTATTCGTCCTTTGTTACTTTAACGTATGAAGTAGAGGATTACAGAGAAGCACGGATGGTGGGCGTTGACAAGTTTATAGAACTAGCTAATACCAGCGGCGTTTACATCCTGGATACCCGATCCAAGGAAATGTTTGACCAAAAGCATATCAAGGGTGCAGTGCACTTGAACTTCTCAGACTTCACTGCGGACAAGCTAGCAAAGCTATTCCCTTCAAGAAATGTCACCATACTGATTTATTGCAATAATAATTTTTCAGGAGATCCTTACTACTTTGCTTTAAAGAGTTTACCGCTGGCCTTGAACATCCCAACATTTATCAATCTCTATGGTTACGGCTACAGAGACATTTACGAGCTTAGCTCGCTGGTACCAGTTGATGGTGGGGGTTTGGAGTTTGAGGGGTTGGCGGTAGAATGAGGTAAATTGAAATTTGCAATACGTTGGCTCCGAGTAATAAATATTAGATCATCAGCTCAGAATACAATTTTTCAAACGTGTATTGTTCTGTAATTAAGACCGTCTGCAGACCTGCTTTTCGAGCACCCTCTATGTGCTGCTTTCCATCATCTACGAATAATGTTTCTTTCCGATTTAACTCGTTGTCTTTGATAATAAAATCAAACGCAGCTGGATCGGGTTTGCGCAGATTGATCAGATGAGAATAATATAACTTTTCAAAGTAAGGCTCCAGCGAATCTATTCCCAAGTTTGCTTTGTTATCAGCAGTAACGGCTTCAATATGCAATTCATTTGTATTACTAAACAGGAATGTCCTGAACTTTGATTTTAGATCAAGTAGCAATCGTAATCTTGTGGCTGGAAGTCCAAGTAGCATCGCATTCCAGGCTATTTTTATTTGCTCATCCTCCAAGTCCATATCAAGATAATTTCTAACCCCTTCGTAGAAGCCAAACCTATCAATTTTCCCAGTTTCAAACTGGTTAAATAGTTCGCTCTGTTCAGTAATGGTATAGATCTGTTCAAAACTACCAGCCCCTAACTCCAGAAACGCGTCTCTTGTTTTTAACGTATCAATATTATATATCACATTACCTAAGTCAAAAATGATATTCTTAATATTTGAGAGGTAGGTAAAATCGAAAGGGGTTTCTTCTTGTGGCATAATCCAATAAGAACTAAATTTGCATTCTGGTTACAATAGCTTTGCAAAAATATAATTCTCTGTAGATTATTTTTTTGTGATGTTTCACGGGCGTGTAGCTCAGTTGGTTAGAGCAGCGGACTCATAATCCGTTGGTCCGGGGTTCAAGTCCCCGCATGCCCACTGCGTCCACCGTAGCTTTAGCGAAGATGGCCTTTTAATGCCCCATTGCGTGGCTTGATTTGGCTCAATGTACATTTCAGTGTACATCATTTAATCGTATTGGCTCGTCCAATACATTAAAGTCCTGAACTGCGAGTGCTTCAAAATCAAATCTTTAGTTGAATGACGAGTTATTACTTCAGCGCACCTTTTTAAGGTGTCATATATGAATAGCTAAGCAAAAGAATTCTTTGTTAATTTCGATGAATTCGAATATGAAAAGCCGTTATCCGAACCAGCAATAATCTTTAAGAACAACACGAAAAAAGTTTGTACATTAGGTATAAGAATCCATCCATTTGATGGACAACACAACCGAAACCGTAAAGTCTATCAAAAACGGCACACAATGCAACACCAAAGCTTGGAGAGATAGAAGGATGGCAAAGGATAACCAACTAAATGACATCGACATACACGAAGGTAATCTGGGCAGTTCTACACTAACTTTCCGGCTTTCTGTTTTACTATTGTTATTCCTTGGACTTCACTCTGGCTTTATATGCAACGAAAAAAAATCTGAGCCGGAGCCGTCATCAAACGAATACTTTCATGTTATAGAAGCTACGTTCAGCAAATGGGTAGCTGGAATTGAAGGAGGTGGAAGTGGCACAGAATACTATTTTAAGACCTACATCACAACCCGTGAACCCATTGGTTTCGACTCTGCCTGGATTGCAGGCGCAGGATTTAGAATTTTCATTGCAAGGGAGCAAGGCCCGGTTACTAATCAGGAAATTCAATTTACCAGTACTGATACTATTATTTTACGCGTATCGGCTCATGATAAGATTAAACAAAAGGTCGCTCCACCATTCGACTATAAAGGTGCTGCACTGCTTCGTTACTCTTTAAACGGTATCTACCTTTATCATATCATTGATTTAATGAAAGAAGTTCCTTCCACTAACAGACCATAAATTTTACAATATTTCCCTAAATTAAATCAGCCTTGAAAACTATTAAGCAAACTTTTACCTCATTACTTATACTATTATGTATCAGCTCAGGAATGGCTCAACAGCGAATACCAAAACCGTCATCCCAAAATATCACTCCGCGAACTATATATCCTGCTGATGACAGCCAACAAGGGAACGAAAACACCAAAACAGAGAACCCTACATTCTTTGAAATTCAAGCAGCCTTTAATGATTACTGGAAAGGTAAAAATGTGCAGGGCGGAAAGTACCTAGAAAATGGTGAAGAAAAAAAGGCCTATGGTTGGAAACAATTCAAAAGATGGGAATGGTACTGGAAACAAAGGGTTGGAAAAGAAGGACAGTTTCCCAACGCTGACGTCCTTTGGAATGAACGGGAGAAATACCAGCAAGCACAATACGATAGAAATGGTTCACCTGTTCCTCCTTCGGCTAACTGGTCATTCTATGGTCCGACGACAAGCGGTGGCGGGTATGAAGGTATTGGAAGATTAAATTGTATAGCCTTCCACCCTACTGATAAAAACACATTTTATGTTGGTAGTCCAGGCGGTGGTTTATGGAAAACCACAGATGGCGGGTCGACATGGACTACCCTGACCGATAATATAGCTGTTCTGGGTATTAGCGATATAGCTATCCATCCAACGACTCCGGACACAATCTACATAGCCACAGGAGATGGCGATGCAGCACACTTTTTATTTGGTGGGGGTGCAACATTGAATATAGAAAGCATAGGTATCTTAAAAAGTACGAATGGTGGCAGTACATGGAGTACTACTGGTTTAACATGGAGTATCACCTCTCAGAAAGTTATTAGACGCTTATTGATTCATCCTACAAATCCGCAAATACTGCTGGCTGCAGCGTCAGATGGAATTTGGAGAACAACCGATGGCGGAACCACTTGGACCAATGTGCAATCGAGTGACTGGTTCATAGATATTGAATTCAATCCTGGCAACCCATCTACGGTATACGCAACAACATATGATGATAATGGCAGCGCCGAGTTCCATAGGTCTACCAATGAAGGACTTACGTGGACCGCGTTGTGGGTCTTCCCAAGTGCAATAAGAATGAAAATAGGGATTACAGCGGCACAAGTTAATCTGGTAGATTTACTATGTGCTGATACCCTCGGTGGTTTCGATGCACTATGGACTTCATTTAATAATGGCTCAAATTTCAGTTTAACATACTCACCCGGCTTTAATTTGTTCGAGTGGGATTACAATGGTGTGGGTTCTGGAGGACAAGGTGATTATGATTTGGCATATGTAATCAACCCGACGAATGCTAATGAAGTTTATGCAGGTGGGATAAATACTTGGAAATCTGCCAATGGCGGAAGCAGCTGGGCGATAAATAATTACTGGACTACAGGCCAGTCGGCACCGGTGGTTCATGCTGATAAACATTTTATTCGCTTCCATCCTCTTGATTCAAGCCTTCTTTATGAATGTAATGATGGGGGACTATATGTTACCAACGATGGCGGAATAAATTGGAATGATATAACTGATGGAATGGGTATTAGCCAAATGTATCGAATTGGTACAGCACAAACGCTTTCCAATAATGTACTTTGTGGTTTACAGGACAACAGCACTAAAGAATTATATGGAACTTGGTCACATGCTATATCGACAGGTGATGGCATGGAGTGTATAATCGACTATACCAATGCAAACATCGAGTATACGGCTTCTTATTATGGAGAAATACATAAAACCAGTAATGCTTGGGGTAGCAGCACTATTATCGTCAATAGTGGAGGGGCAGGTGTTGATGCAAATGGAGATTGGGTAACCCCTTACATCATGCATCCTACAAATAACAATACGTTGCTTGTTGGCAAAACACAATTGTATGAAACAACAAACGGTGGAAACACCTGGACGCAATTGGGTTCCATCTCAGGACTGACGGGAAAAATTATTTCGATAGCTTATGCACCATCCAATACAAATACAATATATATAGCAGGGAATTGGGAAATATTCAAAACAACCAATGGTGGTAGCACCTGGAGCTTAATAGGGACATCAAGCAATAGTATGACATATATTGCTGTCGATTCAACAAACTCACAACGATTATGGATAACAAATTCAGGTTATTCAGCCGGAGATAAGGTTTGGTATTCACCAAATGGTGGCTCTAATTGGTATAATTGGTCTGGAACATTACCAAATGTCCCCGTCAATTGCATAGTATATGAACCAGGCAGTAATGATGGCCTCTATATTGGAACCGACGTTGGTGTCTATTACACCAATTCCTCATTAAACGATTGGATTCCATACAATAACGGTTTGCCCAATATTGTAGTAACTGAATTGGAAATTTCTTATAGCAACAACAAACTTTGGGCTGCAACTTACGGTAGAGGACTTTGGCGTTCTGATTTAGCGACACCTCCAACAGCAGATTTCACGGCAAGTAGTTCAAATATTTGCGTAACTGATTGCATAAATTTTTTCGACAATAGCACGAATAGTCCAACAACTTGGAGTTGGACCTTCACAGGTGGAGTACCATCAAGTTCTACAGCATCAAACCCAACAAGCATATGCTATGCATCTGCAGGAACCTATCCGGTAACTTTATCTGTATCAAATGGCAATGGGAACGATACCATTACTGTTAACGGTTATATTACCGTAAATGTTTGTACAGACATTGCTGAATTAACAGTTGCAAGCACATTTGAGGTATACCCGAACCCAAATAACGGACAGTTCACAATAGAGTTCAATTCAGTAAATTCAACAGATATACAGTTGAATATTTTCAACATGATTGGTGAGTCAATTTATAGCGAAACCCTTTTATCCATTCAAGGCAACTATAAAAATCTACTTGACCTCAGCGACCTTTCAAAAGGAGTCTATACTATTGAATTGATAAGCAACGAGGGAAAAATTAACCGAAACTTAATAATTGAATAACCTCACTTGGTCTCCTTATCAATCCATTCCAGATATTGCTCATTTCCCTTTGTGATAGGCAAGAACAGCACGCAGGGAATACTGTAAGAATGCATCTCTTTTATTTTTGCAATAACCTCGTTCATCAGGGATTCCTTCGTTTTCACGATCATTACCGTCTCACTTTCCTCTTTGATCGCTCCCTCCCACCAATATATTGAGTTCATATTATCGAGGATATTAACACAAGCTGCAAGCTTGGAGCTAACCAACTCCATACCAATTTCTTTGGCCTCGTCCTTGTCTTTGGTAACTACGTATGCGATGGATTGTTTCATAACTTGGAAATCGAACCTGCCCAAAGGTAAAAAATTAACTATTGAACTTGCAGAGATATTCTAAATATTTAACAGTAATTTTGCACATTCTTATTTTTTCTTCAAAACTCAAGTAACAGGATGGCACCGGAAAATTACGATAAGGAACTGCATAAATCTGACCTCGATCCGAATCCGATCGTACAGTTTAACAGCTGGCTTCAGGAAGCAGCCGACGAAGGAATAAAGATGCCTGAAAGGATGAACCTGGCTACCTCCACAAAGGACGGAAATCCTTCTTCCAGGATGATGCTGTTAAAAGGTGCGGATGAAAGAGGATTCACCTTTTTTAGCAATTACAACAGCCAAAAAGCCAGGGAGATAGAAGAGAATCCTCATGTTGCACTGAACTTCTTCTGGTATGAGTTACAGCGCCAGGTGCGTATAATTGGAACAATAGAAAAAATATCGGAGCAGGAATCTGACGAGTACTTCTCAACCCGCCCTTTTGAAAGTCAGTTAGGCGCGGTTACTTCCTCTCAAAGTAAAGAGATCCGGGATAGAAAAGTGCTGGAAAATAAATACCGTGAGCTTCAGAAACAATACAAGGATGGCAAAGTTCCACGCCCAAAAGAATGGGGCGGTTATCGCGTTACGCCTTCCATAATTGAATTTTGGCAAGGCAGAACAAACAGGTTGCATGATCGCCTTGTGTATTCTTTGCAGAAGGATCAAAGCTGGAATATTGTACGGCTTGCGCCTTAGTTTGAAGATATTGTTCTAAACCTTAATCTCTTACCGTGAAATCTTCGAACTCCTCGTCCATCCTGCAAAGTTATCTCCAAAAGCATCGCTTCTCGCAACCCCGGATCAGCGAGCCCCCCAATAAGGAATTGGGTATGATAATCGTGATTCCGGCTTATGCAGAACCTGGAATTACTACTGTACTCGATTCACTCAACCAATGTAGTTCACCCGGGTGCAAAGTAGAAGTGATCATCCATATCAACTCACCAACCGGAGCCATGCATCCATTCAACCATGCAACCACTTTATCAGTTGCAAAGACGAATGACTGGATCAATAAAAACAAGAATAAAGGAATATCCTTTCACTTGATAGTGAACGACGATTTACCCTCTGCAATTGCCGGCGTGGGCCTCGCACGTAAAATAGGCATGGATGAAGCGATTAGCAGATTTGCAGACATCAATAATGAAGAAGGAATAATTGTTTGTTTGGATGCTGATTGCACGGTGGCAAAGAATTATTTGCAGGAGATATGGATTAATTTTTCGAGACATCCCGAAACAGAAGTAGCAACAATTTATTTTGAACATCCCCTGGAAGGTGCAGAAGAAAACTCGGTTTATGAAGGTATTAAGAACTACGAATTATTTCTTAGATATTATATTGCCGGTTTGCGAGAGGCGCAATTCCCATACGCCTATCATACTGTAGGATCAGCAATGGCAGTCCGTGCTGCACGGTATGCCAAGCAAGGAGGTATGAATAAAAAGAAGGCTGGTGAGGATTTTTATTTTCTTCAAAAGATCTTCCCGAATGGCAATCCTATTGAGATCAACTCAACTGTAGTAATGCCCAGTCCGCGTGCTTCCGACAGGGTGCCGTTTGGCACAGGTAAGAGTATTCATAAATACCTGGATGAAGGAGAAGCAATAATCACAACCTATCATCCATTATGTTTTAAAGATCTGAAACAATATTTTAATGATGTAGAGGAATTCTATAAGATAAGCGGTGGTAGTCTGAATAAGATCGTGAAGGAGTACCCCGATGGATTGAAACAATTCCTTGTGGATGTTGAGCTTGAAGAAAAGCTAAAGGAACTAAACAAACATTCTTCCAACTTAGATTCTTTTACCAAGCGCTTTTATAATTGGTTCAATGGATTCAAAGTGCTAAAATACGTTCACTTTGCCACCGAAAACTCCTACCCTCCTATCCCTGTAGTTGAAGCAGCTTACGAAATTATTAAGCAGATGAAATCGATTAAAGGCGACACGCTGCCGTCGCTTGATTCGCTTCTTTCCTTTTATCGCGAACTAGACAGGCAACAATAGCCTGGGCTAAAAGATTATCAGCCTATTTCTTGGCAGATTCTTTTTTGGACGTTTTAGCTTTTTTAGAAGTAGTCTTTTCTTTTACTTTAGTTTCTTTCTTTTCTGAATCTTTCGCTTCAGTTTCCTTTTCCGCAGATTCTTTTGTGTCAGGTTCCTTGGTTTTAGATTCTTTCGCTTTAGTTTCCTTTTCCGCAGATTCTTTTGTGTCAGATTCCTTGGTTTTAGATTCTTTCGCTTTAGTTTCCTTTTCTTCGGTTTCTAGTACTTCTACTTCTTTAACCTTAGTTTCCTTCGCTTCATCTCTTTTTGCTTCGGCCAGATTGAGATCAACTTCTTTTACTACGGCTTCTTTTTTTGCAGCAACCTTCTTTTTAGTGGCCGACTTTTTCTTAGCTATGCCGGCAGCTGCACCTCTTAAAGGCCTTTTCCTTCTGGAATTTCCAAAAGTTCCAATGTTGATTTTACCTCTTCTTGTTCTTTTATCACCTTTACCCATTTTATATCAGATTTTTCATGAGCCTTCCCGTACTGCATGGAATACAAGAAGGTTATTGTTTTGTTGGCGCAAAGATATATAAATTGATTCGTTTTTAAATAAAGAACATCTCTAAAAAAAAGGCCCGGACGGATATAGCCGGCCAGGCCTTCAATTAGTTTTGTAGGGGTTAAGGATTAATAGGAACTATCGTAGTCATTTTCCTTCATCGACTCATCCGTACCTTCTCCTTCATTGTCAGTCCACTCTTCTCCTTCCTGGCCCCCGAGCATTCCCAACTGCATCATCATACCGTAAAAGTCAAAATTACTCCAGGATTCAACGGTTTTACCATCTTCCCACCTGTCAATACTCATTCCTGTGATATTAACCTCTTTGCCGGTTGCAGACATGCCGAACATATCACCGGTATTGGTACCGGTTGCTGTCCAACGCACAATAGTCTTATCACCATCAGCCAATAACATGTCAATCACTAATTTTGTGTCAGGAAAAGCAGATTGAAATCCTATCGCCGATTCCCTGAATCCTTCAATACCCGGTTTATCTTCCGGAGCGGCATTATGGTTTACCCAATCAATTGCAACCAGTTCATCTATCACATCAAAGTTTCCATTTTGCCATATCTCAGTAATGCGTCTTGTAGCCAGCACGATATTTGCCTCTTCCAGAGCAGCAACGCTTTTAAAAGCTTCCATTTCCTCATTGTCTTCTGCCACATATTCTCCACCTGTTCCTTCGCAAGCAACAAATGCGAAAAGCGCCAATGCGAGCATCAGCTTAATTAAGTTATTAGTTTTCATAGCTTGTCCTCCGTAGTTTTATGAGTTTTAGTAATAGTGTCGTTATGTTCAAATTTAGCTATTATTTATGTAATATTTGTCCAACATCATTTGGTAAATTTTGAAGATGTAACTAAATAGCAATTTGCGCTCCTTGCGAAACCCTTGCGATCTTTGCGGTTAAGAACTTCTTATTTCTAACCGCAAGGGACGCGGAGGAAGCGCAAAGCTCGCAAAGGCCTATATTCAAATATTGCTTTGAACCATAATTTTGGATTACATTCGTTATTTATAATATGGTAATCAGGAAACTCAACACATACTCGCTCGTTCTTGTGTTTGGAATTGCCAGCGCCGTGCTTGTACAATCATGCGGTAAAGACGGTCCGGATCCGGGTGAGATAGATTTTACGCTCGACCTGAATGATTCAAAGTATTCAGGCTTGAAAAACAATGGTGGTATCGTCTATAAAAATGATATAATCATTGTAAAAACATCTAATGGCGATTATGTTGCTTTATCACAGATCTGTACCTACGCCTTGTGCACAGTTACTTACGATGAAGCAACCAATACTTTTCCCTGCCCCTGTGATAATTCACGCTACACGGAAGACGGAAATGTACTTTTTGGACCCGCAGGCAAAGCGCTCTTTCAATACAATACAGAAATCGCAGGCAATTACTTAAGAATAATTTCCTAAGCCGCTTCAGTATATCCTCTTGTTGAATAAGTACATTATTATTCATAATTTAGATATGTCTTATAATATTAACCCATTAAGCTCAATCAGCTATGAAAACATATCTACTCTTAATTGCACTGGCTTTAAGCGCGTACTCTTTGCAAAGTTTCGCGCAAACAAACATCTTAAGTACAAATGCTCTAGCCGAGCAGATCATGCTTGGTAATTATAATCCGAGCAGTTACGAGGCAACTAATATCATTGATAACCCCAGGGAAATTATTTGCGACCTGCAGAGCAGGATCGAACCCGATTCATTGCTAAGTTACTTAGTAGAACTCGGCACATTTCGCACCAGGAATACCAGTTCGGATACGGTTTCCGCAACCACCGGTATAGGTGCTGCCAGAAGATGGATATATAGCAAGTTCCAGGAATTCAGTGCATTGAATGAAAATCGTCTGATTCCTTCTTACCTCCAGTTTGACAAGGTCATTTGCAGCATGGGCCAGCATAGAAATATTTTCGCGGTCCTTCCGGGTTCAGATACTTCTGACAATTCGATAATTCTTATAGAAGCACATATGGACAGCCGGTGTGAATCGGGTTGCGATATTAATTGCATTGCCCACGGCTCAGAGGATAATGGATCAGGAACAGTACTTGTAATGGAGCTTGCCCGCGTGATGAGTAAATACACATTCAAGCATACGCTTGTCTTCATGGCTACCATGGGTGAAGAACAAGGCCTGCATGGAGCAGATGCCTTTGCAGAATACGCCCTCCAAAAAGGCATCGAGATCAAAGCGGTTCAAAATAATGATGTAATAGGTGGAATTATCTGCGGGACCACTTCTTCTCCTCCCAGTTGCGGAGGGCTAAACGAAATAGACAGTATTAATGTCAGGATATTCTCCTATGGGATCAACTATTCAGAACATAAAGCATTGGCCAGGTATATCAAGCTGCAATACGAAGAGATGTCATTGTTTAATGCTACGGTGCCTATGACAATTAATATAATGACGGCTGAAGATAGAACAGGCCGGGGTGGTGATCACATCCCGTTCAGGCAACGAGGATTTACGGCCGTGCGGTTAACCGCTATGAATGAACACGGGGATGCCAAGGTTGGACCGACATACACAGACAGACAACATACCCCGGGTGATAGCGTTGGAGTAGATACAAATAACGATGGTGTTGTCGATAGTTTCTATGTTGATTTCAATTACCTTTCGCGCAATACGCTGATCAATGCCACTTCCGTTACTTGCCTAGCTACCGGACCAAAGACTCCAACAGTTACGTACGTCCATGGCATTCACGGATTAGAAGTACATATCAGTACTCAAACACAATACAAGCATTATAGAGTTGGGGTAAGGATTTCTCCAAACCTGGAATTTGATAAACTCTACACTTTTAACGACTCCATATATTACGTGATTCCCGGACTGTTTGCCGGAGCTAATTATTATATCAGTGTAGCATCGGTGGATCAGTATGGTGTCGAGAGTTTGTTCAGTAAAGAAACCAAGGAACAACCAACGATCAATTCAGATTCTGTTTTCATCTTTGCAACTACTCCTCTGGACTGTAACTCCCTTTCGATTCCCGAACCAGGCGATAATCAACCGGTATTGAACATTAAATTATTGCCATGTGTTCCAAATCCGTTTAACCACGAAACGACTTTTAGTGTTATCGTCCATCAAAGAATGAAATACAACAGTGCATATATTCTCGTCACCGATATTCTTGGACGACAAATTGACAAGATTGATATAAACCTCAATTCCGGAAAAAACACGATCACATATAAGTATGATGATGGTTATAGCGGCATTTACTACTACAGTCTGCTGATAGACGGTAAGATCATCCAAACTCAAAAAATGGTTATCAGCAACCATTAAACCCATCTACTATGAAAAAGTTTTTACTGGTTATTACGATTGTTGCATTAACATTTGTATATGGTAAATCGCAGGATACCTATTCTATTGTTGCCGTAGATAGTGCCACCGGAGAGGTAGGAGGTGCCGGGGCATCCTGTCTTCCTCAGTTTCCTCCGGGTTATAATGTTGCCATAATAAGTGATGTGCATCCGGGAAGAGGAATCATTCACACACAGGCCTACTATTATTCTCCAAATCAAAGCATTGCCAGGACTCAAATGAATCTGGGAAAGTCACCGGAAGAGATCCTTGCATGGGTAATTCTTAATGATGTCAATGTTTTCTTTGGGCCTCTTTTAACTGATTCGAATTACAGACAATATGGAATAGCTGACTTCGATTCATCGGGAAGTCCAAGAGCCGCTGCATACACAGGAGATAGTACCGATAATTATAAAGGACATCGCGTTGGAAGTTATTATTCCATTCAAGGAAATATTCTCTTAGGGCCACAGATCCTCGATTCCATGGAAGCAAGATTCTTAAATACGGAAGGTGATCTTGCGTGCAGATTAATGGCAGCTATACAAGGTGCGAATGTACCCGGTGCCGATCAAAGATGTTTAGGGGACAGCACTTCCGCTACTACCGCTTATCTTGTAGTGGCTAAACCTACCGATTTCGGTACATTTTATATCGATTTGAGTAACATGTCGGCGTTGCCAACAGGAGTAGAGCCGGTTGATTCGCTGCAATCCTTATTCGATGCCGTTTTAAACTGCGATACCACACCGGATACTTCTTCGATCAACGAAAATTTTATTCCTGTTCAGAGCATGAATATTTATCCAAATCCGCTTCATATAAAAACAACTATTTCCATTACATTATCTCAACCAAGGTCTTTTGATCATATTGAGTTTCAATTCTATGACCTGATGGGTAAAGAAATTCAAACGGAGCATTCGATCAAACTGATCAATAATAAAGAGATCTCGATCGAACTATTAAGGGGTGAATTGACCACCGGAACTTACTTCTTTTATGTATCTTCAAACGCGAAACTAATTCAAAGAGGAAAGCTTCAGATCTTTTAATACCTAAACTCTAAACCATGAAGAAGATAATATTATTTGCAGCTCTGATTGCGCTGGGTTACGGAGCTCGTGCGCAAGGATTTTCTATAATTGCCGTTGACCCTTCAACCGGTGAATTTGGTAGTGCCGGTGGCCTGTGCAAAATTGGTTCCCAATTTAGGAGTGATATAATACCGGGTGTAGGGGCAGTTAACTCGCAGGGTATATTTAATCAAATACCAAATTGCAATCTGCAACATGGAATTTATTATATGGGTTTGGGCCATGCTCCCCAGGCAGTGATAGATTCTATGATCGCACATGATAGTTGTGGAATTGGTGATGAGACCAATCGTCAACATATGGTCATAGACATGGATAGTTCTAATGTTCCGCGGATGGCGGTTTATACCGGAGTTAATGTTTCTAATTTCACCGGCGACACATCCGGGTATAATTTTTTAATTGCAGGTACCAGGCTGCTTGGGCAGAGTATTATCGATTCGATGTATTATAATTTCGTGAATACAGGTGGGGAATTAGCGTGCCGTCTTATGGCAGCGCTTCAAGGAGCCAAGGTTTCCGGCGCTGATAATCTCTGTGTCAGTAATAACGTTTCGTGCCTGTCAGTATACATCAAAGTTGCCAAGCCTAATGACCCTTCCAATAATTTTTATATCGATGAAGTTATTTACTCAACAAATACCGAACCCATCGACGATTTGCAGACTGTTATTGATGCGCTTGTATCCGGTTGTCCGGTTGTGAGCAGGCAGGATCTTCCTCGGGAAGTGATTGAAGTGAATATCTACCCGAATCCATTTATTAGTCATACCACCTTTGAGATAAACGCACCGGTTCTTATTGAGAATGGAAATGTTTACCTGGAGTTATACGACATCTTCGGCCAAAAACTGAGAGTGGTTCGGGTTACATCCAATATAGTAGACATGCAACGGGGTAACCTATCTTCCGGCTTGTATTTTTACAAGATCGTTAATGATGGAATGAAAATAAGTTCGGGGAAAGTGCAGATACATTAACCTCTTATCCTTTGATTATATTTCTTGTTTTTATAGCTGCATATCTTTGCGGTTATAGAAAGGTTCATGTGTATTAATATGTAAAAAAGAAAACCGCAGAGAACTATAAATTTAATTGAATCCTCTCTGCGACCTCCGCGTAAAAACTCTGCGTACTCTGCGGTTAAGAATCTTATTTTGCCGGATGAAGCAACAGAAAATCACTTGGTCAATATTCCCACAACTTTCTCAACTGTTTTTTAAACCTTTCTCTGGGTAGGAAATTACTTTCCAGGGTTTCCGTAAAAGGTACCGGCGTATCTATAGCTGCTGAGCGAATTACAGGTGCATCCAGGTATTCAAACAAATGCTGGCTTATTAAAGCCGAAATATCCCCTCCTATTCCACCAGTCTGAACATCTTCATGAAGAATGATCACCTTCCCGGTCTTTTTAACCGATTTCTTGATCGCATTGAAGTCCAGCGGAACCAAGGTTCTCAGGTCAATCAGATCCGCAGATATATCCGGATTATCAGCTAAGGTCTCTAAAGCCCAATGAACCCCCATTCCATACGTGATGATCGTTATGCCATCCCCCTCCTTAACCAACTTTGCTTTCCCAATCTCTATGGTGTAATAATCATCAGGAACTTCT
>JACZTA010000221.1 GCA_022573915.1 Bacteroidota bacterium
TCATTTGAATTATTACTCTGGATTGGAATTGGAAGTATTTGCATGTTCTTTATCGCATTTTCTTCCGCGTATGTGGTTAGAAAGGCACAGGGAGATTGGGTAGATTTTGCATTACCCGATATATTTTGGGCAACGACGGGAATTATTTTTCTCAGCAGTCTGACAATGCATTGGGCATTTGTCTCTGCAAAAAAAGATAAGATCAATAATATTAGTCTGGGACTGGGACTAACTTTATTTTTAGGAATTGCGTTTTCAATCGGTCAGGTGATGGGCTGGAACATTCTGAATGATTCCGGAATTAAATTGGAGAGAAACCCCTCAGGATCATTTGTGTATGTAATATCAGGAATGCATCTGGTTCACATTATTGGCGGGCTGGTCTTTTTATTAGTAATGCTGATTTATAGTTTACTAAGGCAGAAAGAATGGAAAGGAGGATATATAAATTCACAAAAGCTATTGGCAATCAGTTTATGTTCTACATACTGGCATTTTGTTGATGGCCTTTGGATTTTCTTATTCTTATTTTTCCTCATAAACAGAATATATATTTAGATCCCTGTTAAAGCACAAAAGATTTATTATGTCGACAGTTGCACTTCAAGAGAAAAAACCTAATCTATGGCAGGGTGGTATCTCCCCTTATGGCGAGACAACCACTTGGGGAAAATTGATGATGTGGTTCTTTCTCCTGTCCGATTCCTTTACTTTCGGAGCATTCCTTATCTCATACGGAACGATTCGGTTTGCTAATACGCAAGATTGGCCTAATCCTAACGAAGTATTTTCGGCATTTCCGGGATTGGGTCATGCAGACCTGCCATTAGTATTTGTGAGTTTGATGACCTTCATCCTGATCATGAGCAGTGTGACCATGGTATTGGGTGTGAGAGCAGGAAAAGAGAATAATCAAAAAGGAGTACTGCTCTGGCTTGGATTGACAATTATAGGTGGGATTATGTTCTTGGGTTGCCAGGCCTGGGAGTGGACCCATATGCTGACCGGAGAACATCCTATAAACCTGGCAGGAAATCCATATGGTGGACCGGATGGCTCATTTGATGCACATTCGCATGGCCCGGTAGCATTTGGACAGTTTTTCTTTACGATCACCGGTTTTCATGGATTTCATGTATTTACCGGAATTGTGATCAATATTATTGTATGGTTATTTGTATTGAAAGGAGTTTATAGCAAGAGCGGGGATTATCAGATCATAGAAAATATAGGGTTATACTGGCACTTTGTGGATCTGGTTTGGGTGTTTGTATTTGCATCATTTTATTTATTGTCTTCATTGTAAATTTAAGACTTAAGAGTTATGGCAACGGCTGAACATAAATCAACAAGAGGGATTTGGATCGTATTCACAATTTTATTAGTTGTTACGGTCTCCGAAGTTTTTCTAGCACTATGGTGGCCTGGTAGCTGGCCTGCGTTGGTGCTGAATTTCATATTCATTATTATGACTTTTACCAAAGCATTTTATATTATTTCAGAGTTTATGCATTTGAAGTATGAGGTGAAGAATCTCATAGTGAGTTTGATAGTCCCTATGACTCTGTTCATATGGTTTATAATTGCATTCCTGGCTGATGGGAATTCGTGGCTGATCTACAGGTTAAGTGTGAATTAAATGTTCAAAAAAATATTTGAACCTAGAAACCTCATAGTCATATTTTTACTGGCGGTCCTTCCGCTCATCATTTTTTATGTCTTTAATATCGTTCCCCTTCCCAATTTGGATTTACCCAGGTTGGGTCCCAAACATCTTGAAGAACGCATCGTCAATGGGGACACCATAATGGATACTGTCTTTCATGTGATTCCTCCTTTTGAGCTAACCAACCAGCTAAATAACCGGATCACTAATGAAGACCTGAAAGGAAATGTATATGTGGCAGATTTCTTTTTTACCAAGTGTGGCAGTATTTGTCCAACCATGACGCGGCAATTGGCACGGGTACAAGAAGAGTTCGTGGATCAGGAAGATTTCCTGATCGTCTCTCACAGCATTGATCCCAGGCGCGATTCGGTCGAGGCGTTGGCTGCGTATGCGGAGAAATATGGTGCTGATAACTCCATGTGGTATTTCCTCACGGGAGAGAAGCAGGAAATATATGACCTTGCTAATAAAGGCTATTTAGTTACTGCTATGGACGCCGACGTTCCGGATGATTATATTCACAGTCCGAGATTCCTTTTGATCGACAAGGAAGGGGTCATAAGGGGGCAGTATACCGGTACCGACCCTGAGGAAGTGGATAAGCTTATAAAAGATATCAATGTACTTTTCATAACGTACGATATGAAAAAAAAGAAATAACTTGAAAAAGGAACAGGTTTATTTTCTACTCATCATTCTGGTTTCCATCCTGATTCCCACCGTCGTCGCATACCTGATACTAGGCCCTCAAAACGTATTTAAATTTGATGTTGACGTTTCCTTTTTACCCACTTTTCATGCGATATTAAATTCATCGACAGCCGTATTATTGATTACCGGTTATATCCTCATCAGAAACAGAATTATAAGACTGCACAGGATATGCATGATCACTGCCTCAGTGCTATCGCTTACCTTCCTGATCTCCTATGTAATTTATCATTCCGTTGAAGGCGCAACAGAGTTTGGAGGCGAAGGCACGATCAGGTCTGTTTATTTCTTCATTTTAATATCGCATATCATTCTGGCAGTGGTTATCCTGCCACTTGTTTTAACGACATTATATCGTGGCCTGACGGGTAATTTTCCGAAACACAAGAAAATAGCGAGATGGACGCTGCCGATTTGGCTGTATGTAGCTATCACCGGAGTTATCGTATATATGATGATTCGACCCTATTATTAGGGAGTAGTGTGGATGTGAGAGTGCGAGTGGGCATGGATGCGAACAGTAAAAAACCGCAAGGCTCGCGAAGTGGGAGACGCAAAGTTCGCAATGTGATTAATCCATCATAAAAGATCTTTGCGGTTAAATTGATATAAAGAAAATTAATCTCAAATTCGGTTCACTCTCATTCTCATTCTCATTCTTGCCTCTTTCAATCCATTCACCGAAAAATCGTACTGGTTCATCGAAATAAACCACCTGCTCTATACATTATCAATACTAATACACTAACTTTATAATTAAATCGTTTCATATCAAACCCGATGATTTTGCACCAAAAGTCATTTGCTCTCCTTTTCCTGCTTATCCTGGCTACCTCTTCGGCCTTTGCACAATTAATCCGTTTCCAAAAAACCATTGGAGGTTTTCGAAATGAAGAAACTTATCGTCTGAGGATTACATCAGATGGCGGGTTCATTATCGTAGGCACAACCACCAGTTCCGGAGAGGGGCTCACCGATATCTATTTGGTTAAAACAGATTCTGATGGTAATGTTCAATGGGTCAAGACACATGGCGGAACCGGTAAGGACTGGGGCAGATATGTAGAACAGACATCAGACGGAGGTTATATCATAACAGGCTTTACAGAAAGCTTCGGTGCGGGGAGTCAGGATGTGATCTTGCTAAAAACGGATTCAACTGGTGACTTCATGTGGGCCAAGACCTTCGGTGGACCGAACTTCGAGCGCGGCTACTGCGTGCGTGAAACACCTGAAGGAGATTATCTGATCGCAGGATTCACAGAAAGTTTTGGGGCAGGTAGTTCGGATGCGTATGTTATTAAGTGCAATTCAGTTGGAGATAGTATCTGGACCAAGACATTTGGAGGTATTACTTTTGATCAGGTACTGTATGCCGAATTTACCTACGACGGAAAATATATCTTCTCCGGCCGTACGAATAGTTTTGGCGCAGGCCAAACAGATGTGTATCTCATCAAAACAGACACAAGTGGAACCATACTCTGGCAAAAAACATACGGCGATTATGATTGGGAGGAAGGTTATACCGTAATGGAGACACCCGATACTAATTATATTATTCATGGCCGTACCGTTAGTAATACAGCCGGTGGCAGTGATGTTTACCTTCTAAAAGTCGATAGATATGGCACCGCTCTTTGGGCTAAGTCTTATGGCGGAGCAGAATGGGAAGCCAGTTTTGATATGGACATTACACAGGATGGTGGCTACATCCTTTGCGGATATACGGAAAGTTTTGGCCCCCTTCTGTCAGACGAACCCAATGTGAATGGACCGGAAGGATCAGACAGCTCGCAAATGTGGCTGATCAGAACTGATATCAACGGAGATACATTATGGAGCAGGCAGTACGGTGGATTCCTGAAAGATGAAGGATTTGCGGTGCGTGCACTGAGTGATGGTGGATTCATTGCCATGGGCATCGAGCGATCCTTTGGTGTTGACAGTTTCGACTGCCACCTTGTGCGTACCGATAGTATGGGAATAAGCGGATGTCACGAAAAAAGAACGCACCCAATCGTTAAAAATGCTATTGTAATTGATTCTATATCGGCAACAATTATCAATACGGGAAACACAATTGGAAATGCAGCATATACCTCCGGCAGCCCTAATTTCAAAGATTCAACACTTTGCTCAGACTCTTTGCCCGTTACGGTTCCCAATTATAGTAGTTTGGAACCAAGTATCAACATATTTCCTAATCCTTTTTCCCATTCTGCAACGGTTCAGATATCTTTAGAACAAAATATCTCTGAAGACATTCAAGTAAGAATCTATGATATCTTTGGCCGGAAAGTTCAGGAGTTCACGGCAGATGGCCACACCGGATACATCGAGTTTGAACTAAAAAGGACAAATCTTTACAAAGGGCTCTTCCTCCTCAATATCTCCACCAATGGTGCGATTATTGCGGCAACCAAGGTACTGGTGAACTGATCACCGGTTTCGTTCCTATTTTTATTCATTTCTTAAATCAATCACTATGAAATTCAAATACCTTTGGATTATCGCCACCCTTGCATTCCTATCATCCTGCAATTATAACCAATATCAAGCCCTGAGCTGGCAAGACCCGATGGTATATGTTAATCAGGATTTTATTACGGGCTCCAGGTCTGATTTCAACAGTTTTATTGGCAACGCCTTTGTGGATGGATCAGGCTATAAGGAGGATCTTGAACGATTGACCTATGAAACTGACAATGATGGTAATGCCACTGGTGCTTACTATATCAAACTTATTACAGGTGGAGTCCCGGCTAAATATGGGGACGAAACAACCGGAATTGTAGCGATAGAAACGTATTCAGGTCTTTCGGTTAATAATTCTGCAAAAGATGACGACAGAGTAATCATCCAAACAGCCAGCATGAATATCACTGTCAAGGATCGGGATAGCGCAAATATGGCGGTTTTAGAGATCGGGAAAAAGTATGATGGATATCTTGTTTTGTCAAGTAATACCTACACGACTATTCGCGTAGCCGCCGATAAGTTTGATCAAGCCATGGATGAGATCCAGGCCCTCGGTAAAGTAGGACATAAAAGGATTGAAGGGAAAGATGTTACGGAGGAATATAAGGATAACCAGATCCGGCTGGAAAATGCAGAAATAGCTCGAAAGAGATACCTGGAACTGCTCGACCGAGCCGAAAATGTGGAGGAAGCGTTGATGGTTGAACGAGAACTCGAACGATTAAATGGTCTGATTGATCTGATCAAAGGGCGATTACAACGACTGGATCATCTTGCTAAATTTTCTACTATCACCGTACGATTTTCTGAAAAGAGGATCTACGGTCCACTGGGTTACGCAGGTTTGGGGATATATCATGCGGTAAGAGTACTTTTTATAATAAGATAAAGCGATTTAAACCTTATTGCTTTTCTAAGTACGTTTTCAAATCAGCCGCTGCGCGGGGCCAGCCTTCCGCAACTGCTTCGTAATACCAGTCCCAATCCTCGCCATCACGGTAACCATCCTGAACTATGTGTACATCTGCAGCCCTGTTGTTTTCTGTAGCTTCGATGGTAAGTTTCACCGGTCCCAGGAGTGGCCTCTCCGGACCCATGTAAATACATTTATCGATCTCGATGACAGAGCGTGGATCGTATCTGCTTATAATTCCTGAAGTAATGTATTCATATCCTTTATCAGAAACGCCCCAGGCAAACGTATATAAGCCGCCTTCTCTCTTTTCAATTAAGGAGCGCTCAACTCCCCACCACTCTTTTAACATATCAAACTCTACAAAAGCTTCGATTACCTTCTCCGGACTTGCATTTATCTGCAGATTGTGCTCTACCTTTCGCATGGATTCATTTAGTCAATTGATTATTTTAACGCATTCCCATTCAAGTCATTCCGAAGGTTCAATGTTTAATGTTCAAGGTTGAGTCCCCTCCTAAAAGTCATTTTTCGCCACAAAAGCACTAAATCACAAAAGAACAGAAAATATAAATAATTAAATATCAATCATTTGTGAAATTTTGTGTTTTCGTGTTTTTGTGGCATGATCT
>JACZTA010000222.1 GCA_022573915.1 Bacteroidota bacterium
CCGTCAAGAAATCAGCTGTGTGAAGGTCTTGAGTAACCTGAGCCAGCGACCATGCAAGTATCAATATAACGACTGCCGGCAGCAGAGTTTTAAAACCATCCAACATAGCAGTCATCACTTTTCCCAAACTCAGGAGTCTTTGAGATATGGATAGGAGTATCGCCATCGTTGTTCCGGATAGTGATCCCCAGATAAGCCCTTTATAAGCGTCCACATCGGGATGTCCTATGGTTCCTGCGAGTTTCTTGAAAAAGTTTAAACTTTGATCGGACCACACTGCAGAGTCATATCCGGTATAGAATAACCCGGCAATCGTAACTACCACCATGGTTATCACAGGCACTACGGCATTGTACCATTGCGGGTTTACGTGTTTTTTTTCATCCATTCCGGCATCGTCTTCCTCTTTTACTTTCGCACCTCTTGATTTATTCTCGGCTGTACGCATCAAACTAAAATCCCTTCTCATATAAATGAGGAAGAATATAAAGATCAGCGTCAGAATTGGATAATAGGAGTATTTTAATGACTCCAGGAAAACGGTGTATGCGCCTTGTTCAACATGAATGGATTCGAACGCATCTTTGATATAACCCAGTTCAACGCCTATCCAGGTCGTAACCAATGCGATCGCAGCAACAGGTGCCGCCGTGCTATCCACTATATAGGCCAACTTCTCCCGGGAGACTTTGAACTTATCCGTCAATGGGCGCATCGTGTTGCCAACGATCATGGTATTTGCATAATCATCGAAGAAGATCATGATCCCGAGAAACCAGGTTACAAACTGCGAGCTCCTGGCTGATCTGGCGTATTTTGAAAATACTGCCACCATGCCTGCCATCCCACCGTTGCGCGTAATGATAGTAACCATACCGCCTATCATTAATGAAAAAATGATAACAGATAGATGTCCCGAATCCATCAAAGCGCCAATAGTATATGTATCCACCACATTAAGAAAACTTGTCAGCAATAATTTGGGATGTACACCATGAATTATAAAGACACCTACCCAGATTCCGGTAAACAGGGAAATCAACACTTCGCGAAAAATTAATGCGAGGAATATTGCCAATAATGGAGGTATGATAGATGCCCAAAGCGGGATAGCGGTACGTTTATAATTGTCTCCGGATAGAAAATAATGGGAGAATTTTACCTTGTGAAATTCAGCTACTTTCAATTCGGTGAATACGATGAATGATCTTTTAACCTCTATTGAATAATGGCCTTCACCCTGGATAAAATTAATCAGTTGGTGTCCGTCATTATTTATTCGGAACGCCAGCGAGCCTGTAAATTGATTTAGTGTATTTTGGTTTTTATCTTGGAGTGTAAGTACCAAAGAATATTCATTCTCCTGATTCTTAATAATATTGGTGCTGTAGTCGAAAAGATCATTGGGTACCGAAACAGTTGAGTTGAACTCATCGTTTTGAGAAAACAAGAGATGAGTACCAAATAAAAATATAAGAAGCAGAAATATTGCCCCTAAGTAGATATGTTTCATGCGCGGTAAAAATAATATTTTTACCAAACCTAAGGTTTATAACTTTGAAATAAACAGAAACCTCCGCCTTATAAATTATTCTGTAACGAAAACCTTTGCTTCCGTTTCACCTTTCTTTTTCTCGATCACTATGGCTAAACCACCGGTAACAGGTTCAGAAGTCAGACTATCATAAGCCACGCAATAAATATAATAATCTCCTCTCATTAAGGCCTCAAACTGGTAATGGCCGCTGGTATCCGACAAGGTAGTTTCATCGTAAACATTCAAAAGTGTGCCGGGAAATTCCGTTGCGTCATATTTTAAATAAATAAAAGCAGAAGGTATATGAATGGTATCGTGAATTATATGCCCGTGAATCTCCGCCTTACCGCCTGTCCCGCCTACTTTAATACAAGCAGAGATCAGAGCGACAGCGAATAATAGAAGTATAATATTTGAAAATGTATATCTCATAGCAAATAGGTTTGATTCGATAAACGCGTTAAATTAAAGCAGCGAAACTACGTTTTTTATCATATTTTTACAATCTGCCTAATACAAATTATCATGAATAATATACTGAGAATATTAATGACAATAGGGATTTACATTCTGGCATTCTCTTGTAAAAATTCTACGGAATCATCATCAGGGGAATCGTCATCAGAAGGCCTTAATCTAACTGGCAATGATGTCGTAGCGCATATCGATCATGTTTGCAGAATGGACATGAATAAATATGCGATCCTGGATACGCTCACGTATAAAGGCGAGCTTTATGGTTTTTGTTCAATTGGGTGTAAGGAAGGATTCCTGGAAGATCCGGAGTCTTATCTAAGTTCAGAGTAATTACGGAATGTTTGAAATCAAATATCACTAATCACTAACCTTTATTCGCTAATCAGATTTTCATTTACTACACGCACATCTGTTGATTAGCGATTAGTGAATTAAAATACATCCGGACTCTTATTTGAGTGAAACTTAAATACCTGGTTCATCTTACCACCACTGTCTGAACCATGATTCACGTGATTTAAAAGGATTAACCGGATACCAGATTCTTTGCTTTGATAAAAGTGACCAAGCGGAGCAGGATAGTTGAATGTTGTAAATTGAGTCAGTCCAAACTCTTACACAGATCCGGAGAAGTTTTGCAATTTGCAATTTGCAACTTGAAAATTGAAATTTGCAAAATACTCTTCCCACCGGGGTAGGGTCCAGGCTAGGCTCACGAGCCTAGGTAAGGATTTTACGTCGATTTTGAAGCTAAATTTCAGTACACTACCGTAAAAAAGTGACATTTATTGTTTGGTAAAACAAACAAAATCCTTTTGGTGTCATGTTTTAACCAGACACGGGATTATCACAATTAATTTATAACTAATACGTTTTTAGTAAATTAGTACAGGCTCAATAGGTATTACTGATTGATTTATTGTGCCTGGATTATTTGATCTCTTTAAATCGCCATTTACGTATAATGTAATTCCAGCTCAAACCCAAGCCCTTGCAATTACATAATTCCTTCCATATAAAGCTGTTCCTTGCTTGCGCATTTATATCCTTTCTTTCCATGCAAGGGTTTTCTCAAATTACGTTTCAGAAAGGGCTTATTAACGTATTACCATTTTATAATTATGGTACTTCTCTTATTGAAACTTACGATAAAAACTATGTGAGTGTTTCTAACTACGCGGATACCATTCATATCATAAAGATAGATACAACCGGATTAATACAATGGAGAAAGGACTATCATTTCACTCAGTGGGTTATTGTACATGATATAACAGAAACATATGATAGCGGTATTATTATTGCAGGTTCGACTACCAAAAGCGGAATAGGGTATAGCTTTCTTATTAAAGTTGATTTAAATGGCGATTTTTTGTGGTATAAAAGATATGGAGGTAATTTTTCATTCGGGTCTTATTCTATTCTCGAAACAAAAAGAAAAGAAATTTTAATTACCGGAGGTTTTTATGATACGAGTGGTCATTATATTTCTTTAATAAAAACTGATTCAGCCGGTACATTGTTGTGGTCAAAATCATATGGTGGGTTTATTAGACATGGTGGTTGGGATGTTTGTGAAACCTTTGATAAAGGATATATGCTTTATGGAGGCGTGTTTATGACTACATTTAAACTCCTTTTAATTAGAACGGACTCAATCGGAAATATTTTATGGGCAAATACTTATAGTGATTCAACTTATAATTGGCCAACGGGTATCATTCAAACAAAGGACAGTAATTTTGTAGTTCTTATAGATAAAGGCCTTAGATTAATCGTTCTTGAGATCGACAGTTCCGGCTCGATCATTAGAAATAACGCATATTTAGATGTGGGCAATATCAATGGCGAAGACATCATTCAAACAAAAGATGGTGGATTTGCAATTTCCGGATCTAAAGAATCTCAAAGTAGTACACAACAGAAATTATTTTTACTCAAAATAGACAGAACGGGTAACATACAATGGTTAAATAGGTATCTTGGTATTGACAGTCTAAGCAATCATTATGAATCGAGGCTTAAGCAAACTGCCGATTTAGGTTTTATTATTAATACTAAAGAGGATGCCAGTTTTTCTTCTAACTACTTCGTAAAGACTGATTCTTTAGGCAGATCAGGATGCTATCAAATTGACACTTCTGTTACTCTGGTTCCTCATAGTTTTACAGTTGCTCCGGTTTCTATTTCGGATACTTCTGGCGGAACAATGTTCATAGATTCTATAATTGGTTCAACAAGCTCGTTTGTAGATTCCTTTATATGTCTGCAATGCACGGTCTCCTTGAATATTCCGGATACATCAATTTGCCTGGGTGAGAGTATTCAGATCTTATTCGATACGGGTTTGATCTATAATATAAATCCGGGGATATACGTCGATAAGAGTACGATTCAAAATCAAATAATTACCCCGCTTCAGGCGGCAACGTACCGGGTTTATTTTGTAGATACGAATTATTGTGTCGGACTAGATACATTCACAATTAATTTATTTGATCCACCTGTAGGGCTGGACACTATCTACGGCACCCCATTCGTCTGCCCTCAGGATACAAACATTGACTATTGGGTAGAAGATACGATTGGGTCAACGTTCAATTGGGTGATTAGTGGTGGGATTATTAATTCCGGCCAGGGTACTGACAGTATTACCGTCAACTGGGATTCAAGCGGTAACGGATACGTCGCTGTCATGGAAATAACTCCGGATGGATGTGTAGGTGATACGGTCTTTTTTCCAGTCAATGTTAATGTGGTTTGGACACCAAATGCACCGGTAGGAATGGATACATTCTGTTCTTCTCCACTGGATAGCTTTACTTATACTACCAGCTATACTTTCGGTGCAAATTATTATTGGCATCTACAAGGAGGAAAAATACTAAGCGGTGACAGTACACCCAATGTTGTCATTAAATGGGATACTGTTGGAACTATTCCACTTTCATATATAGAAGAAAACGTGACAATAGATACTATTTGTTATAATTCTTCGGATACATTATGGGTTACCATATTCCCGCTGCCGACCATTAAAACTATATCCGGAGATATGCGGGTATGTGATTTTGATGCAGGACTGGTTTATAGCGTCAATGATACCGCCGGATCAATATATACATGGAACCTTCAGGGAGGTACTATCACCTCCGGAAATGGTACAAACACTATTACAATTGATTGGGACAGTTCAGGTACCTATCAATTATCTGTGGTCGAAGTAAATCCATTCGGGTGTATCGGCGATACGATGGATACAGTGATCGACGTGTTTGACCATCCGGCCACTGCCGGCATCTTCGGAGATCTGACGATCTGCGCCCCTGATACGGTCGCATTACCTTATGGTGTAAACGGTTTTGGCAATTCCTTTTTTGATTGGAGTATTTCAGGTGGAATCATTTCTTCAGGCGTCGGTAGCGATTCAATTACGATTGATTGGGATATGAGTGGATCGGGTTATATCACCATTGTCGAGATAAGTGCTGATTCTTGTCCGGGTGATACGTTAACATTGAGCATTACCCTTAGCGATCCTATTATTGAACTTGACCTCGTGACCACCCAGATCGACATCGATGATAATATTGACATTCAGTGGAGTTTATATCGTGATACTATCACAGATAAAACTTTTTACATTTTCAGAAGAGCTTCGAAGCCTGTTTCATCATGGACGCAGGTACAAACAGTGGCATCAAATTTTTATGAGGATAAATCATTGTCTACGTCATCCCAGGGTTATGATTATGTAATAGCAGGACTAAATGTTTGCAGGGATACTGTTTTTTCTGATTTACATCATTCTATTCTGTTAACCGGTAATTCGAATGAGGCACTGGAGAAGGTTTCCTTATCATGGAACGAATACATAAATTGGAACTTAGGGGTGGATCGGTATGAGGTTTGGCGCAAACTGGACAATGAACCTCTTTATACAATGTATGCCTCAATTGACGCAGATACAGCAACGGTCTTTAACAATGGCAAAGATGGTTATGCTCATTGTTACAGGATTGCTGCTTATGAATTGGGTGGCAGTAAGATAAGTTGGTCAAATGAACTATGTCTTGACTTTAAACATATATTAAGTATTCCCAATGCATTTTCCCCCAACGGCGACGGCGTGAATTATACCTGGGTGATAGAAAACCTTGAACTGCAAGGTGGAAACACTTTGGAAATATATAATAGGTGGGGCAACCTTATTTACCAAACCAAGAATTATAATAATGACTTTGATGGCAACCGCGACGGTATTGATCCTTACGCAAAAGAGCTGCCTGATGGTAACTACTATTATATTCTCAAAGTCAATGAACCATTCGGTAATCCAATAAACAAATAT
>JACZTA010000017.1:0-13909 GCA_022573915.1 Bacteroidota bacterium
CACCCTACCCGAATCAGACCGGGCCGAGTTGCTCGCAGAAATGCCCCTGGAGCAGCGTCGACAGGTTGCCCGGTTAATGGCCAAGAGAATCGCGGAGGATTCTGGCAATGAGTAAGCCAAAAACAGATTCCTCGCCTGCACAACAGGCCAAAAACCCCGGTCGCAATGGTAACGCCCCGCCCGAGGAGCACCAATTCCAACCCGGGCAAAGTGGCAATCCCAAGGGCTCACCCAAGGGCCGGACGAACCTGTGGAAATTCATCTGCACCTACATGGCGATGACGGACGCTGAGCTGGCCAAGGTCGACTGGCTCATGCTCACGCAGGCCAAGAAGGTCGCGTTGACGCTTGTTGAGAGGGCCACGAAGGGCAAGGGCTGTGACTCAGAGCGTCTGGCCCGCTATTGCGTCGACCGGGACGAGGGTAAAGCCTCAGAGCACCTGATCATCGACAAGGACAACGACCTATCCGACGACGAGTGCGAAGAAATCAGGACTGTACTCCGCAAGGCCTACGACAATGCTGGCTAACCCACAAATCATTCACGCCGGCCGGGCAATACTCGAGTACCGACCACTACCGGCGCCGAAGGAGTTCCACCAGAGTCTAGCCAAGTTCCGGTGGATCTTCGGCGGCAACCGCAGCGGCAAGTCTGAGTCCAATATCGGCTACGATCTCTGCGCCTTCGCCCTGGGTGTCCACCCGTTCCGCAAGACACTGAAGAATGCCGTCATCTGGGCCGCGGCCAACACCTGGCCCTTAGTCGGCAAGCTGCTTTGGATGGAACGGTTATTATCACACCGGAAGGGCTAAGTGGTCTGGGAGATATGGATGTTCAGGAAGCGAGCATGGCGTCAAACGACTATCAGTTTTCATCAAATACATTTGATGCCGATACCATGGCGTGGGTCTTAAGAACACAGGATCCCAACATCATTGCATTTAGTGCACCGAATGTAAAAGCCCATATTGATTTTGATAAACAAATAGGTGAGTTTCATTCAAATGGTGCTGCCTTTAGTGAGTTTCCTATCAACCAGTATAAAACATCCATGGACTTTATCACCTGGGAGATTGATAAAAAGCTGGTAAATTTTGAAAGTACGAAAAATGTGAATCCGTATTTCGTTTCCACTCATCCCGAGCAAGATTCTCTAAAATTTCAGGGAAAAATTGCCACCTTCAATACAATCACTTATGATCTGACTATCTCAGGTGTTGACCACATACGTGTGGCTGATGTGAAGATTTTTCCAGATAGTCAGTTGGTCGTGATCAAACCTAACGCAATCATGGAAAGACTCATTGGAGCGGTAATAAATGCAGATACAACAGATGACCTGCACGTCTTTTACGACGCATCAGTTAAGATCCTTTCCAGAAATGATTATAATGCTTCCGGATTTATTGACTACGTAAATATAACAGAGCAACCTCAAAGTATATTTCTGGATGACATACATCCTGTAAGAGAGTATAAATTTAAAAGAGACAAGAAAGGGGCGTTGCATACTTATGGCTTTGGTACGGTTCCGAAAGAGCAGGAGCTGGTTCTCAATCCCGGGATACAGTATTATGGAAAAGTGGAAGTGTATGCGCCCAGAAAGAGTTATGCTTTTGACGGATTTGCTTTGCTCAGTTTGAAGAATCCTGATGTAGTTACCCAGGGTTTTAGTTTTTCTGATGTGATCGATCCTGAATCGCTCATCATACATGTTGAAGATCCGATCTCTGAGACGAATGCCAAGTTATACGCGGGAATTCACTTAACTCAATATCCTACGGTTATGTATACCTCTGTACTGAATACAAAACAAGCCATCAGGGATACCAATGTATTTGTTGCTGAAGGGCTTTTACAATATGATATAGCAAGGGACGAGTTGACAATTGGAAATGAAGCAAAGCTCAATGATGGTGCATTAAGAGGTAACCTTTGGACTTATAACGATTCATCAGGGAACATTTATGCAGAAGGTAAGTTTAATTTGGGTATGGATATGGGATTGTTGGAGATGCTAACAAGTGGTTCAATGAATTATTATCCTGACAGCAATCATTATGAGTTTGATTTGGTTACCTCCCTGGATTTTACACTTCCACCACAGGCGGTTAGTTTGATGATCTATGACTTTGAGGATTTCACTTATGGTCAGGATGATATAGATTATGAAACAGAAAGTTTTCCGAAAGCTTTAGCGGAGTTTCCAATCAGCGAAAAGAAACTCCTGACCATGACGATGAACATCGACGTGCTGGGTAAATTCAAAATGCCGCCGGAAATGAATAAGAAATTATTTCTTACAGATGTGCATCTGGTTTGGGACTCAGCCAGCATGAGCTATAGATCATTTGATCCAATTGGAGTAGGTTTTATTGAAAATAAGGCAATAGGAAAAATGGTGGATGCGTTTTATGAGGTGGGAAGAAATAAGAAAGGCGGATTTTTCAATCTCTTTTTCCAGTTAACTGAAGAAGAATATTATTTCTTTACTTATCAGGGTGGTATCCTGGCATGCTACTCTTCTAACAAAGACTTTAACCGGGCGATTACCGCTATCCCTGTAAGAAAGAGAAAAATAAAATCTCCTGATGGAAGGATATTTATCTTTACAGTGGCAACTGACCGAAAGGCTAAGAATTTCAGATATAAAATGACTTCCTTATTGAATCTCAACAATAATCCTTAATATTAATCTTCAAATAACCTGTACATGGCAGTCGCCCTGATCCTTGCAAGTATTGTATTAGCCTATCTGATGGGTTCTATTCCAACTTCTGTTTGGATTGGTAAACTTTTTTTTGGAATTGATATAAGAAGACTCGGAAGTGGTAACGCCGGAACAACTAATGCATTTAGGGTACTGGGTAAACTTCCGGCGATTATTGTGCTGATAATCGATGTACTCAAAGGACTCGCTGCAGCCAATATTACCTACATAATCGTATCCTATTCTATTGGCAGCCAGCAATTTATTACCATGCAGTTGGTATTAGGGATGGCTGCGGCGATTGGGCATATCTATCCTGTTTGGGCTCAATTCCGCGGTGGCAAAGGTATCGCCACATTATTTGGTATGACTATCGCAATTTTTCCTGAGATAGCGTTAATAAGCGCAGGCGTGTTTGTGCTGGTATTGTTGTTAACCCAGTATGTATCTCTTAGTTCTATTGTCGCCGGACTTAGCATTCCTATTCTCATCATTTTAATCTTTCAAATAGACATTAACAATTTTCTGGTACCGATCCTCATCCCCATCCTTATTCTGTTAACACACCAGAAGAACATCAAAAGGCTTCTCAAAAATGATGAGAACAGAATATATATTTTTCGGAAGAAGAAATCTTAACTATGATTTCTGTGATCAAATGGCCACTGTAATTAGTTCTACGTTCTAAATAACATACAACCAAATCATAGTTGAACAGATAATCATTAAAATCATAGTTTAAGACAATGAAAAAGCCATGAAATTTAAAACTATACCAAATTTGTTATGGGCAATATTGTTGGCATTTACAATAGCCGCCTGCCAATCCAATACTCAAGAGGAAGCTAGCAATAATCAACTCGATGAGGTTCAGGTAGAAGAAAGTTCAACCCTGGTATTTGATTCTGCCCTGGCTCAAAAGCTTGGAGCAGATCAGTATGGTATGAAGAGATATGTGATAGCATATTTGAGAAGGGGTCCCAACAGGAATCAGGATTCACTTGCTGCAATTGAACTGCAGAAAGCACATCTTGATAATATTACCAGGCTGGCTAACGCGGGTAAACTTGTATTGGCAGGGCCATTCCTGGACGATGGCGACATCCGGGGGATCTACGTTTTTAATGTGGAAACCGTTGAGGAAGCTGCAAAACTTACTGCTACAGATCCGGCAATTCAAGCGGGTAGCCTGGTGATGGAACTTCATCCGTGGTATGGTTCAGCGGCAATCAGTCAAATTAATGATATTCATAAAACTATAACGAATCCGGACCATGATTAACTAGATTATGAAGGATTAACCTGATAATTAGCCGAATCGGTATACGAACGTCGAAGATATCGCCTCTAAATCTCCGGAAATTGATGAACTCATTAATCATGACCTTCCTTATATAATCAAGTTAATCATGGTTCAATTTTTGATATAGTACGCCCATGAAAAATATCCTAATCATTTTAGCAGTTATAATCGGCTTCAGCAGCTGTAACCGGGTTCCTATTACGGGGCGCAAGCAATTGAATTTATTACCTGAAAGTATGCTCATGGAAATGAGCCTGACCAGTTATCGGGAGTTTCTTATGGAGAATCCCGTGTCGACGAATCAGTCAAAAGTGCGCCAGGTTAACAGGGTAGGACAAAACATAGCAACCGCTGTTGAAAGTTTCATGTCGAAGGATAAGAAGATGGCCAAACGAATCGAAGGCTATGAATGGGAGTTCGCTCTTGTAGAGAATGAATTGGTTAACGCCTGGTGTATGCCGGGAGGAAAGGTGGTTGTGTACACCGGCATCATGCCGATTGCTAAGACCGATGCAGGTTTAGCGGTGATCATGGGGCATGAAATTGCCCATGCAGTTGCCCGCCATGGTAATGAAAGGATGAGTACAGGTTTATTAATACAAATGGGTGGCATCGCCTTGAGTGTGGCGTTGTCTGAAAAACCCGAAGAAACTCAAAACCTATTTCTCGCAGCTTACGGTTTGGGCAGCGTGATAGGAATTGCATTGCCTTATTCCCGTTCTCACGAATCAGAAGCAGATAAACTGGGGATGGTTTTCATGGCAATGGCGGGATACGATCCGCAGGAAGCGATTAATTTCTGGGAAAGAATGCAAGACCAGGGTGGCGGTAAGGTGCCGGAGTTTCTGAGTACGCATCCAAGCGATCAAAGACGTATCAACGATCTGAAGGAATTTCTTCCGGAAGCTTTGAAATATTATAAGAGATAGTTTGAGGTTCCTCGCTGCTTGATTCAATCTTTAAGGAAGTTCAGGATAAGCACCCGGATCGGACTCATGCATCAATTTATAAATTCCTTCGAAAACATCTTCCGCACCCGGTTTGGTAAAATAATCACCATCTGAACCGTAAGGTGTTCTATGATCCTTTGAGGTAATTGTCGTAGGCATCGAATCGAGGTGGTAATATCCACCTTGCTTTTCCAAAACCTCTTCTAGCATGAAAGCAGTTGCCCCACCCGGGACATCCTCATCGAGAAAAACGATCCTGTTTGTTTTTTTCAATGATTCCAGAATCATCTGATTTATGTCAAACGGGATCAAGGTCTGAACGTCGATCAATTCGACAGAAATATCAAATTCTTGTAACAGGGTGATCGCTTCTTCCGCGATCCGGATACAAGATCCATATGTAACCAGGGTTACATCATTGCCTTCCTGCAATACTTCAGGAATTCCCAGCGGTATTGTGATATCTGCGATATTATCCGGAAGTTTTTCTTTTAGCCGGTAACCATTCAGACATTCGATGATCAAGGCAGGGTCATCCGATTGCAGCATGGTATTATAAAATCCTGCGGCTTGTGTCATATTCCTTGGCAGACAAAAATAAACGCCTTTGATCGCATTGAGGATCATCCCGATAGGGGAGCCCGTATGCCATATTCCCTCCAGTCGATGGCCCCTGGTCCTGATGATCAAGGGTGCTTTTTGTCTTCCTTTGGTTCTGTATTGCACTGTTGCCAGGTCATCGGTAATTGGTTGAAATCCATAAACCAAATAATCCAGGTATTGGATCTCTGCAATAGGCCTTAACCCTCTCATGGCCAACCCGATCCCCTGACCAATAATCGTTAATTCACGAATACCTGTATCGAAAACACGAAGCTTGCCATATTTTTCTTGCAAGCCAGCAAAGCCCTGATTGACATCACCTATTTGTCCGACGTCTTCTCCAAAAGCGACCAGTTTGGGATTGTTTGCAAGTGCATGATCAAAGTATTTATTGAGGATTTCAAAACCCTGAAGCATCGGCGACGCTTCAGAATAGACAGGTTTTACCTCCTTGACCCTCCTAGCCGATTCTTCAGATTGGCTGTAGAGGAATGAATTATATCGCTCCTTGTTCTCTTCGGCATACTTATTTTTCCAATCTATTAATATTTGTTTGGAGGGGATGGATTCAAAAAGAGTGGTTCTTAATACACTCTTCACAGATTTCATGACATCCCTGCGTATTGGATCAAGTGTGGCGTTCAGATCTTGCTTAGCTTTAATTACAGCCTCAGAATTAGCACTCTCTGCGCTAATTTGATCGTAGATCACATTCACCTCAGCAATTTCTTTTTTGATAGGTTCGAGGAAAGTACCCCACGCGGCTTTTTTTGCGGCTTTAATAGTATCTTTTGCTTCCTGTTCAATAGTATCCAATTCTTCAGGCTGGGCGAGCTTTATTTCCAACAGCCATTGCCGCATTCTGGGTACGCAATCAAAATCGATCTCCCACTGAAGCCGTTCCTTCGTCTTATACCTTTCATGTGAACCTGAAGTAGAATGACCGATCTGTTGAGTAACTTCTTCGATATGAAACAAAGCAGGTATATGAGTTTCCCTGATCTTTGCAATTCCTTTCTCGTAGCCTTCGCAAAGTGATATGTAATCCCAGGCCTTGATCTTATAGATATCCATTCCCTCACCTTTCTTATTCAATTCGAATCCTCTCAAGGCCTTCGAGATACTGGATTTGGTTGTTTGATATTCTATCGGGACAGATATCCCGTAACCATCATCCCAGACCGAAAACGCGATGGGCAGTTTCTGTACACAAGCTGCATTGATCGCTTCAAGAAAAACACCTTCAGAAGTGCTGGAATCACCGATATTGCAAAAGGTTACTTCATTTCCTTTATTAGAAAATTCGGTGAACTGGTGGAGTTCCTCGTTGTGACGGTAAAGCTTGGATGCCAAACCCAGCCCGATTGTTCTTGGCATCTGACTCGCCGTCGGCGCCATGTCAGCAGAGGAATTCTTTTGTTCCATGAGGTTTTTCCAGCTGCCGTCGGGGTTCAGACTCTGGGTTGCGAAATGCGCATTCATCTGCCGTCCTGCTGAATGTGTTTCAATTTCCAGGTCGGGCGTACCATAGATCTGCGCGAAGAATTCCTCAAATGTTAAATTACCCAAAGCGAACATCAATGTCTGATCTCTATAGTATCCCGCCCGGAAATCTCCTTTTTTAAAGGCTTTAGCCTGCGCTATCTGCGCCAGTTCTTTGCCATCTCCAAAGATTCCGAATTTTGCCTTTCCGGTAAGAACTTCTTTTCTGCCAAGTAAACTTGCTTCCCGGCTTTCACAGATCAGTTGATAGTCTTTCAGGATCTCTCCCCTGAATTCATCGTAATTCAGGTCCTTCTCATCAAATTCACGGGTTTCGGTAGATTTCTCGTTCGACATCGATATTTTTTGGATTCAAACAAAAATAACAAATTAATGATAAAGGCTTTTTGAGAATTATCTGTTAGTTACCACTCAATCGTCTCATTTCATTGAGATAATTCTGATCCACAACAGTTCCTAATGATCCGGCCTTAAGCGCATCTTGGTAAGCGTTTTGGTATTGTTCCAGGGATGCATATACGTAAGAGCGGTTTAAAAAAGCCGTTCCATAGTTGGGGTTAATAGCGATTGACTGGCTATAATTTGAGATCGCTTCTTCAAATTTCTCCTGGATATTATATACAATCCCCAGGTTATTGAATGCGAGATAGTAGTTGGGCTTTAGCTCAATCGCCTTTAAAAAATCCCTTATCGCTTCCTCCATTTTTCCTTGTTTACCCAATAACTCGCCCCTGTTATAATAAGGATCTGCGTAGTTGCTTCTAATCTCAATAGCCCGTCCATAATCATTGATCGCGCTTTCAAAGTCGTTCGCTCTGGAATGAAGCCTTCCTCTATTATTGAATGCCTTTTCGTTTTGTTCGTTTAAATTTATAGCCTCGTTCATGTCTGCCATTGCCTTCCCGTTCTGATCATCTTCTAAATAATATAAACCACGATTTAGAAAGGCAATATCCGCTTCGGGAAAATTTGATATCACGTCTGACCAAAGCGTTTCGCTGTTTTCCCAGACCTGTGATCTGGTATAGGAGACGATGCTGAATAATGCAACTAAGGTTATCAGTCCGACATTGAATATGTTTGCAAGCTTATGTTTTATGTATCCTTCCTTTCCGTTGAGACGAACATACATATGACCTGCGAGGAGAAAGAAACCGAGGTAAGCTACGTACGTGAACCGATCATAAACAATGGAACTATTAAAGTTCAGGAACTGAAGTAATAAAACCACATGTACGAGCAAAAACAAAAAGGCAAACAGAGTAATTCTGGAGTTCTTTAAAAATCTCCAGACGGCAACTCCGATCCCAATGATAATGACCGGAGAAAGATAGAAGATGATGGGGTAAGCCTCCTCTTTTGATGGATATGGGTAAAAAGCAGAAAGTTTGTACGGTATAATTAGTTTATACAGATAGACCGTCATTCCGTAAAAAGAAAACAAGACGCGGTCTACATAATTATAGATATCCAACGTCGTATAGGCAGCGCCACCGGAATCCTTGAGCTGGTAAAGGCCTGCCGCTATTGCAAAAAGAAAAAACGGCCACTTGACGAGGATTGATTTTCCCGAAACCTCTTTTCCAAATAAATAATCGAACAGGATAAATAATACGGGTAGGGTGACAGCCTGTGATTTTGACAATAAGGCGAGAACAAAAAGAACCAATGCAAGAATGTAGTACTTAAAGGACTTATCTTTTGTGATATAAAGCAGGTAACTGATTAAACTACCCAGGTAGAACAAAGTAAACAGGACATCCTTTCTTTCCGACAACCACGCAACTGATTCAACATGTAGAGGATGGATAGCAAATAATACTGCAGTTATACCGGCGCCTATTCGATTTTTTAGAAAAAGCAAAGCCAGCCAAAAAACCAATAATACATTCAGGATGTGTAGTAGAAGGCTGGTAGTATGAAATGCTTTTGGATCCATCCCAAAGATGCGATACTCAATCGCATAGGAGAGAATAGTAAGGGGGACATAGGATTGTAACGTCTTATCCTTATCAGAAAAAAACATCTGCTTAATATTGTCAGAACTTAGAGACCTTATCTGATTATTTTCGGTCACATAGAATTGGTCATCCCAATTTGTTACGAGGTTTTTTCTTACCGGCGAAAATACGACCGCAGTTAGTATTACCAAGAAGGCAAGGATCATGATGGTCAAAGACCTATTTGGTTTTAAAATACCCTGGTTAGATGGAGGTGGTGATGCTGGTTCCTGAGTTTTGGAAGTCTGTGTGACCTCGCCAACCGCTTCCTCTGTTATATGTCTTCGCTTTTTCTTTTTCTTGCCCACGATATCAGATCAGTTTAGATTATTTCTTAAGTCCTGCAGATAAGATGCTTCTACCGGATAACCAAGACTTTTTGCCTTTTCTGCATCCTGATAGGCGTTGCTCCATTGCCGGAGTGCTTCATAGGTCAGTGATCTATTATAATATGCAACCGCAAAAGTAGAATTATATTGAATGCAATTGCTAAAATCCTGAAGGCATTGCAAAAAATCTCCTTTGGTATAATGAATAGAACCTATGTAAAAATAAGCTCGGGAAGAGGAAGGATTATACCTCAATGTCTCCAGCATATCTGCCAATGCCAGTTCAATCTCTCCGTTCTCATATCTTATCAAACCTCTGTTTATATAAGATTCCCAATAACCCGGGTGCAGCTCAAGTGCCCGATCGAAATCGGTAATCGCGGCGGTTAGATTTCCTGCTTTGTAATATTCGATACCACGTGCATCATATGCTCCGGGCTGGTCAGGGTATTTCACAACAAGGTCAGTCCAGAACACAAGAGAATTCTTCCATACCTGTGTCCTGTTCCATGTTGTTGCCGAAAGATAGATCACGAAAACTGAAAGCGATATTAACGAGATATAGTAGATCAATCTGAAGGATGTGTGATGAGTGATCATCAGCCGGAAATAATTCAGGACAAACCCGGTGATGAAGAATATTCCTATATAGGGAAGGTAGGTATATCGCTCCGCCATTTGAGCTGCTCCTACCGGCAAGATCTGAAGAACTAATATGATCGTAACCAGCATGAAAAGAGATCCAAAAATAATCTCCCTTCCAAGTTTCTTACTCCAGAAGACCAAAGCGCCAAAACATAGAATTATAACCGGTGAGATATAATAAATCATCGGGTAAAACCCATCCGATTTAATGGGATACGCATAGAAACTGGCGAGTTTATACGGTGCGAATGCCTTTACGATATAAATGGAAAGACTATGGGAAGCAAAAATAAGTTTGTCCAGAATCGAATGGTTAATGTCTGAACCAATGGATACGGCCGTCCTTTGTGCAAATATCGCGACAATTCCGAATGTAATGGAAAGAAGTAAAAAAGGGACTTTCTCTAAAAAACTCCTCCCACTTATATTTCTTTTTTGCAAATAATCGATCAGAAAAAATACGAGAGGTAATGTCACGGCCATGGCCTTGGAGAGCAATGAGAAAAGAAAAAATATCAGCGCCCAAATCAGGAATTTTGTTTTTTTTATTTGCGTATAACGCGTATAAAAAACCAGAGCTGCCAGGTAGAAACAGGCATACAAGAGATCCTTACGTTCAGAGACCCAAGCTACCGACTCAACATGCATCGGATGAATTCCAAACAGCAACGAGGTGATCCCTGCAACGATCGCATTTTTAGATATTCCGAAGATAAACCAGAACACCAGAAAAGTATTCAGGATATGAAGGAGCAGATTGTCTAAATGATAAATGAAGGGCTTTGAACCGAATACAGCATATTCCAGCGCATAAGTCAATATTGTGAGCGGGTGGTAGTTTCCTACTACCGGTGTGGTGAAAATTTCACGAATCGATTCAACAGATAATTCTTTGATCAGATCATTTTCCAGAACATACGCAGGGTCGTCGAGCGTGATGAACTCGTTATTTACACTTGGCAGGAAGATCACAAAAGTGAAAGCTGCGATCAGACCGGATAGGAAGAATCGATTATTGAGCAAGGACATGGCCTCTTATTAATCTCAGATCCTTTTATATCTTTGTTTTTCTAAATGGCTAAGTTAATAGAATTAAAGACATATTCTGACAACCGGGGCAGCCTTTCTGTGCTCGAAACGCCCGAAATCCCATTTGAGATAAAACGTATCTTCTATATTTATGAAGTGGATGACTCTGACCGGGGTGGACACAGGCATCACAAGACCGTTCAGGCTGCCATCTGCATAAAAGGCAGTTGTGTTGTCGAAAATGATGATAATGAAAAACAGGAAAACTTTATTTTAGACGATCCTAAGAAATGTCTTATCCTCTATCCCAATGATTGGCATGTGCTAAAGAAGTTTTCCAAAGATGCAATACTTTTGGTTTTGGCTTCAGAATTCTTTGATGAAGCGGATTATATATTTGAACCTTACCGATGATACCCTTTCTAGATATAAGGAAGATCAATAACGAGTTTCAGGATGAACTGGAAGAAGCAGTTCTGCGAGTGGTGCGTTCAGGCTGGTACATACTTGGGGATGAAGTGAATGGTTTTGAGCAGGAATTTGCTTCTTATTGCGGAACAAAATATTGTGTGGGTGTCGGAAACGGCCTGGATGCTTTGCATCTTATCTTTAAAGGCCTTGAGTTGGATCCCGGTGACGAAATTATTGTACCTGCCAATACATACATCGCCACCATCCTTGCTGTTTCAAATAATGACCTTGTTCCGGTTTTAACAGAGCCCACTCTTGATGATTATAATATCGATATTAATTCGATTGAGGAAAAGATAACAAAGAAGACAAAGGCAATATTAGTCGTGCATTTATATGGCCAAACCTGCGAGATGGACGCGATACAGGAACTCGCAACAAAACACAAGCTCATCTTATTGGAGGATGCGGCGCAGTCGCACGGTGCTGTCTATAATGGAAGGAAGACGGGAAACCTCAGTCATGCAGCAGGATTTAGTTTTTATCCCGCAAAAAATTTAGGTGCGTTGGGTGACGCAGGTGCCATCACTACCAATGATGACAATCTGTATGAAAAATTGCTAGCCTTTAGAAATTATGGTTCATTGAAAAAATACGAGCATATTAGCAAAGGGGTGAATAGCAGGCTGGATGAAATTCAAGCAGCGGCATTAAGAGTCAAATTGAAATATCTCGATAAATTTAATCAAGCCAGAAGAAATGTAGCCGAGTTTTATCAAAATAATATTACAAATGGCAAGATTATTCTTCCGAAGGCGAAAAACCCTGAATCGCATGTCTGGCACGTATTTACCATACGAACCGATGATAGGAAAGCCCTGATACAACATCTGCAGGATAATGGTATTGGTACCCTGATCCACTATCCTATACCTCCTCACAAGCAGTTGGCGTATAAGGAATGGGGAAATTTATCGTTTCCCATTACCGAGCAAATTCACAATGAAATAGTAAGTTTGCCAATCAGCCCGGTCTTGACTGAAGAGGAAATGGGCAAGGTTGTGGAAGCAGTAGAGAAATATTAACAATATCCATATGAAGTTATCGGTGATCATACCAGTGTACAATGCTGAAAATTCCATAAAGGAATTAGTGGAAGCCGTGCGGATTGAGATACAAACCATGGAACTGGAGATCGTCCTGATCGATGATGGGAGCAAGGATGGCAGTGAGCGCATATGCGAAGGATTAGCCCGGGAGAAAGACTTTGTTAAGTTTATATCCCTGCGACGCAATTTTGGAGAGCATAACGCTGTAATGTGTGGATTGAACTACTGCATAGGTGATCTGGCAGTAATAGTAGATGATGACTTTCAGAATCCACCCAGTGAGATCATGAAACTGGTTTCAGAAGCAGAGAAAGGCTTTGATGTGGTTTATTCCAAGTACAACGAGAAAAAACATACCTGGTTCAGAAATTTTGGCAGCAAGTTTAACGACTACTTTGCAACCAAATTGATCAATAAGCCGGCAGATCTCTACTTGTCTAGTTTCAAGGTGATCAACCGGCCTATGATCGATGAGATAATAAGATACAAAGGTCCGTTTCCGTACGTAGATGGATTATTATTAAGGGCAACTGATAATATTACTTCGGTACTGGTCGCCCATGAAAATAGAAAGGTGGGTAAATCCAACTATACAATGAGGAAGTTGATGTCGCTTTATCTAAATATGTTTCTCAATTTCTCCATCAGGCCGTTACGAATTTTTACGGTCACGGGATTCATCGTTTTTGTGATTGGCTTTATATTCTCGATCTTATTCATTCTGGAAAAGATTATTTATCCTGCTACGGAAGTAGGCTGGACATCTTTGATAGTAGCGGTGATCACGTTCTCAGGATTTCAGATCATGTTTCTGGGTTTGATTGGAGAATATCTTGGAAAACAATACCTTGATCAAAATCGCACTCCGCAATGGGTGGTCAAAAAGGAGATGATCGATTAATGTCCGGCATCTTTTTCTGTTAAACAATCCTATCATATTATGATCGACAGGAAAGTCGAATACGAGTTAATGGCTGCGGCGGAAGATAAGCTCTGGTGGTACCGTTCGCTTCATAACCTGGCCTGGCGCGCGGTTCGAAAGCACCAACCCGATAAAAATGCTTTTATAGTAGATGCAGGATGTGGAACAGGAGGCATGATGGATTTTTTAAAGCGAAAAGGATATAAGAATCTGAAAGGCCTGGATCTCTCACCCGATGCGCTGGCAGTTTGCAAGAGTAAATCACTGGATGTTGTTCAAGCCAATATAGCAGATATTACCGATCATTTTCAGCAGAAGTCTGCCGATGTGATCATTTCAAATGATGTACTTTGTTATTTTGAATTAAATTATGTCTATTGGCCTGTACTTAATC
>JACZTA010000017.1:13919-23971 GCA_022573915.1 Bacteroidota bacterium
TTGGGAGGTTTTAAAACCCAGAGGATTGTTGATTATGAATCTGCCTTCTCTTAAGGCGTATAGCGGTGTGCATGATATAAGCGTGGGGATCAAATACAGATGTTCTTTAAGGGATCTCTGGGTGATCAACGATCACTCGAGGTATGATTGTCTCAGTCGGTTTTACTGGCCATTCTTCTTATCGCCAATGATCTACATGATCCGCCTGTCGCAACGAGGTATGATGAAAAAGCCCGGCTTTGAGATTAAATCTGATTTGGATATGACTCCAAATTGGGTAAACGAAATATTGTATAATTTCACTGAATTGGAAAATCGAATTCTAAGCGCGAAACCCACCGGTAGCAGTTTGTTCATGGTGTTGCGTAAGAGATAAGCATATCGGAATTGCCAGTCGTACAAAAGAACATATCGACCTATTCAATTTTATTGATCGCGGTTCTGGCTGTACTCGGATTCATAGGCCTGCTGAACCATGAGATGTGGCGCGATGAATTGGAAATATGGCTTTTATCCCGGGACAGTACCTCGATAGGAAACCTGCTTGCCAATATGTACACAGAGGCACATCCGGCACTTTGGTACATACCTAATTTCATTATAGCCCGTTTCACACATGATCCATTCAGTATGCAGATGTTTCATCTGGTCATTGCCCTTTCGAGCGCTTTCGTTTTTTTCAGGTATGCTCCTTTTCCTGTTTTGCACAAGGTGCTCTTTTGTTTCGGTTATTTCATGTTTTACGAATACACTATTATTAGCAGAAGTTACGGGTTAGAATTCCTTCTCATTTTCATCTTTTGCTATTTCTATAAGGATCGTTTCAATCGATATCTGACCTTGGCCGTCTTACTTTTTTTAATTGCCAATACAAATCTTTACGGAACGGTCATTGCTGCCAACCTCGGACTCATTTTAATTCTTGAGCCTATTCTTTCCAAAGATGCAAGGTCCAAACTTCCACCGTTGAACCTGAAGCTGATTTTTGGGATAACCCTGTTCGGAGCAGGGATCATTTTGGGATTGGGCCATATCCTGCTTCAGACCTTGGATTGGGGGTATTTTTCAACCATGTCCGGTACGGAGGAGAATAAGGATTTTAACTGGTTTGCAAAAAATTATTCTGTTATCGCAAATGCATATTTGCCGGTTTCAAATTTTGAGTATGGTCAACATTTTTGGAATAAGAACTTCCTGGTTGACTTTCCTGATCCGGCCGTTCCTGTGATGGCTAAACAAATTGCGGGCATGGTATTAAGTACTCTGTTCTTAATTATTTCAATTTCAATTCTGGCAAAAAGAAGGTTGGCGTTAATACTCTTTCTCTTCGGAACTGTAACCATGTTCATCCTGATTGCATTTATCTGGCACGGACAATTGAGGCATCACGGTCAAATCTTTATGTTATTTATAATAAGCATGTGGCTTACTGCGCACATGACACCAAAAGTGGAGAGTGAAAAAGTTACCCCGGGCAATATACTTTCCAATCTATCCGGGGTTATTTTTAAGTATCGGTTAAAATTTCTACTTGTCCTCTTTTCGATTCACGTCTTTGCGGGATTATATGCTTATAGGATTGATCTCAAACATCCTTTTTCTCAGGCGGAACAGACCGGAAAATTCTTATCTGACGAGAAATATAAGGACTTGATCCTGGTAGGAAGTAATGATTACGCAGCCCAGGCGGTAACGGCTTATATCGATAAACAAATTTATTATCCTGAAAGCAGGCGATTCGGCACATTTGTCATTTGGAATCAGGAACGCAAAGAAGGCCCGGGACCTGGAATTGTGCTTAACGATGCCTTTGCCTTAATGCAAGAGAACCAAAAGAATGTCATGTTGGTTATGAATTATATGCCTTTTGAATCTAATCCTATGAAGATAGGGGATATCAGAAAGGCGACGGATAATATTAGCATAAACTTCATTGCAGCATTTCAGGAAGCAATTGTGATCGATGAGAGTTTCTATTTATTTCACGTTTATTTCACCGAATGACCAAGAGGCATAAGAACTAAGGCGTTTTATGCGTTAACGAGCAGGATCTGGCATAAATTTTGTAAAACTCTGTTCAGCTTAGTTTTAACAGGATATATCCACCACGAGAAAAATAAATTATTTATATTTGTATTTGAAATAAGTAAATTTAATATGAAACAAGTATTTCTACTACTTTTTTTCTTCATCCCTTTCACACTAACCGTTTCAGCACAATCAGCAGATGGCGTTGAGTTGCCGGATCCCGGTGGTCCTGAGTTCGACTTTGAAGAAGAGATATTCGATTTTGGCAATATTCAAGCAGGTTCCAAAGTTACACATGAATTCAAGTTCACGAACACAGGTGGTGCGCCACTAATTATCATTGAATGTACTGCACCATGCGGATGTACTATACCTACTTTTCCTAAGGAACCTATTATCCAGGGTAATGGCGGTGTGATAAAAGTTGTTTTTGATTCAAAAGGAAGATCTTCAACATTTCATAAGACCATAACCATAACTTCAAATGCAAGTACCCCAACAAAAATGCTTCATATCAAGGGAACCATTGTAGTTTCTGATGGTGATGATTCGAAGCAATCGGGTAGTGCCGGCGGTAAATAAAAACTAATTCATAAATTTTAAAATAGCAAAACATGAAAAACCTATTTCTTTCAATATTTGTATTATTGTTTGCAACTGTATTCACTGTAAACGCACAGAAGGACGTGAAGACAACTTCTGTGGATGAAGTCAATAATGTGGCGATCACGTTCGTTAAAGAAACGCATAACTTTGGAACCATAGAAGAAGGTCCGAAAGCAACATACGATTTTGAATTTACCAATACCGGTACCGAACCTTTGATCATCACCAATTGCAAAGCTTCATGTGGCTGCACAGTAATTAAATGTCCGAAGGAACCAATCATGCCTGGTGAAACCGGTACGATAAAAGCTACGTATAATACAAAGGGAAGAAAAGGTGGATTTACTAAAACGGTTACAGTTAATTCAAACGCAGCAACGCCCAGAGTTACACTTTATATTAAAGGTAAGGTAGAGCCAAAGCCGGTAGATCCAACTACTCCTATTAAGCCTCCGGATATGTTGAAAGAGGATTCCAGGCCGGGTAAGTAATTATAAGATTAGGAAATAGATAATTCAATTTCATTGTTATGAAGAAGAGAATATTTCTTTTGTGCCTTGCTTTTTGCGCAGTATTGTTTGCATTTAATGGCAACGCTCAAAGTGATGGTTCTGGCGATTCTGAATCCGGCCCTGTAATAAGTTTTGAACACGAAATACATAATTTCGGAAATGTAAAAGAGGGTCCTAAATTGGTTTACGATTTTGTATTTACCAACACAGGTAATGCACCACTTATAATTAATTCCTGCAAACCTCAATGCACTTGTACCAATACTAAATGCCCGAAAGAACCTATCATGCCGGGTGAAAAGGGTATTATCAATGCCGGCTATGCTACTGTAAACAGAAAGGGTTCATTCACGAAGAATTTACGGGTTAACTCTAATGCGATAAATGGAGTTGTGGTTTTATATATAAAAGGCAGGGTAGAGCCTAAACCCGAGGATCGGACCAAACCCATCAAGCCGCCGGGTGTGCCTAATAACTGATCATTTGCGGGGTTTCCATTGAATCTCCTCTACATTGAGATCCTTACCAATTTTCCTGGCTAGCACAAATAAGTAATCAGATAACCGGTTCAGGTATTGTATCACCAATGGTGCAACAAAATCGTCCTGCGCCAGTCCTACTATAATTCTCTCGCAGCGCCTGCAAATGCAACGCGCAATATGACAATATGAAATTGTAGTATGTCCTCCGGGCAGGATAAAGTTTTTCAGTTCAGGTAATTCTGCATTCATCTCATCCATCTTGGTTTCTAGCAGTTCAATATCCGATTCATGCAGGTCGGGCAGATCCATTTTTGCCTTGGCAGGGTCTGAGGCCAGGTTAGCACCCAGGGTGAATAGCCGCTCCTTCACTTCTGAGAGAACCTCCTTTATGTCGGTATTTATATCCTGATCACCTATCAGACCTACGAATGAGTTAAGTTCATCTACGCTGCCGTACGCCTCGATACGCAGATGACTTTTTGGAACTCTTACACCTCCGATCAATGAGGTTTCTCCCTGATCTCCTTTTTTGGTATAAATTTTCATTGTATTGCTTTCAATTCAATTAATCCCATGGGTCCTTAAACGGATCATCCTCCACATCCTTGGGTTTCCCCGAAGATGGTTTTTCTTCCTCGGACGATTTCCGGTTTTTACCGGATCCTGAAGTATCTTCCTCCGGTTCGGGATCTGTGCCTTTATATTTTTTCATTTCCTCTTCCGTCTTCCCTTCTTCTTTTTCTTTGATTTATTTGGGCTTCGGTGCTTCCTTCTCTTCCTTCAAAGGTTTAACGTCATGCACATCACCTGACGGTGCCGGAGATATTGCAAATTTTATTTCTGACTCACTGCCAATTGACGTGAATGGATTTTGATTCACCTCATCAGATTCCACCAATCCGTCACGTAGTTTTATGATCCGGTGAGCATGCTTGGCAATCTCGTTTTCATGCGTCACCAGAATTACAGTATTTCCTTCCTGGTGTATTTTATCCAGGAGAACCATGATATCCTCGGATACCTTGCTATCCAGATTTCCTGTAGGTTCGTCGGCGAGGATGATGGAGGGGTTGTTAACCATCGACCTTGCCACTGCAACGCGTTGTTGTTCTCCACCGGAAAGTTCATTTGGTTTATGATTTACTCGGTCTCCCAGGCCCACAACATCAAGTGAGTCGAGTGCTTTTTTCTCCCTTTCCTCTTTATTGACACTTGCATAGATCAATGGCAATGCCACATTTTCCAGTGCTGTTAGCCGGGGCAGCAGATTGAACATTTGAAATACAAAACCTATTTCCTTGTTTCTAATGAGGGCCAATTGGTCATCGTTTTGTTCTGAAACCAAGATATTATTCAATTTATATATGCCATCAGTAGGCGTATCGAGGCAGCCGATAATATTCATCAGTGTGGATTTACCCGAGCCTGATGGACCCATGATCGCAACGTATTCCCCTTTATCTATAGTGAGGCTGATGCTTTGCAGCGCTTTCACCTTAACCTGACCCAGCGTGTAGATCTTGCTTATGCCCTGCAGATATATTATTTCCGGCACATTTCTAATTTTAAATCCAGGGAATTATATTTTTATTTCTTCCCTGGCTGACGTATAAATTTTTGAACCTTTATATAATCCGAATCATGAATAGGGGCATTTTTCAAGCCTTCTTCTTTCGTAATATTCTTTCCGACCTTGTCATCCCGCAATACGTTCACCTCATCAGTTATGTAAATAAGCGGTTCTACCTTATCGGTGTCCAATTCGTTAAGTTTTTCTACAAAGGTCAGGATATTATTCATGTCTTTGAGAATTTCTTCCTTTTCAGACTTGCTAAATTCCAGCTTGGCCAGATCGGCTATTTTTTCAACTGTCTGTAAATCGACTTTCATATTCTTTTTTTAATGTATCCTCGATAATCCTGAATACTCTTTGTTTTAATGCTTCTGTGTCTTCAATTACCAGGTCATCTGTGCTTATTGGTGTATGAACTATTGCGCGTGTAAATCCGGGTTTTCCATAATTTTTTCCGTCATTTGGAAAAAGCCTCCAATTATCAAGGAAAGTTACCGGAACTACCGGCACCTTCTTTTCTATTGCCAGTTTGAATGGCCCGTTCTTAAATCTAAGTAACCGGGGAGCCAATCTTGAGGTTCTCCCTTCGGGATACATGACCAGGCTAATGTTTTCTTCTAAGCTCTTTCCTGCTTCTTCGAACGCTTTGAATGAATCCGTTGTACTTGTTCTGTCTACAGAAATATCAATTGTACGAAAAAAGATACCAAATACCGGGATTTTTTCCAATTCTGATTTTGCTATGAAACGGTAATGGCCGGGTACCGAAATTAAAAATAAGGGTATATCTGCATAAGATGAATGATTTGGACAAAAAATTATTCCTTTCTTTCTTTGTTTTGAAAAGTAAAGGTCTTCAAACCCATCTTCATATTTGATCGAATAGCCAAAGCCAATGAAAAAGAAGAGCGTATGGGACCATACCTCACGCAGTTTGTTTGCGGCCTTATATCGTTTAGTCGAACCGAGTAAAAAATAGTAAAGCGGATAGAATGCCAGGAAAAACCCAAGTAAGACCGCATAATAGTAGAATACCCATAATCTTTTGAAAATATTTTTGAAAAATGTCATAAAACGTACAACTACCACAGATTTATAAAAAGCAAAATTAATATTTTTTGTAATTTCGGTGCATGGAAATTGTGCTCAGCGGTATCAGGCCCACAGGCAATATGCATTTGGGTAACTATTTTGGTGCTCTAAAGAATTGGGTCAGGATGCAAGATGAGTATAATTGCTATTATTTTGTGGCTGATTACCATTCGCTAACGACCCATCCTAATCCCGCAGACCTGAATCGCAATGTGCGTCAACTCATGATCGAGATACTTGCTTGCGGGGTTGATCCTGATAAAGCTACTATCTATGTTCAAAGTGACCTGCCGGAAACGGCGGAGTTGTTCCTGTTGTTGAATATGTTTGCATACAAGGGTGAATTGGAGCGCTCTAATTCTTTCAAGGAGAAGATCCGGAATCAAAAAGAGAATATTAATGCGGGATTATTGACTTACCCGGTGTTGATGGCAGCCGATATTCTGATCCATCGCGCGAACAAAGTCCCGGTAGGGAAAGACCAGCAACAGCATCTGGAGATGACACGAAACTACGCACAACGATTCAATAGAACTTACGGAGTGGAGATATTCCCGGAGCCCGAACCGTTCAGTTATACCGATGAGCTGGTAAAGATCCCGGGATTGGATGGTAGCGGTAAGATGGGAAAATCGGAGGGAGAAGGAAATGCCATTTATTTGGTCGACACACCCGATGATATACGGAAGAAAGTGATGAAAGCTGTAACGGATAGCGGTCCGACCGAGAACGATCAGGAGAAACCTGACATTATAAAAAATTTATTCAGCCTGATGTCTGCCATATCATCTTCCGAAACGGTTGCCAGGTTTGAAGCCGATTATAATAAATGCGAGATTAGATATGGTGATATGAAAAAGCAGCTGGCAGAAGACATCATTAGTTTTACAGCTCCTTTAAAAGAAAAGATAAATGAAATTTCAGATGATGATAGTTATTTAAAAAAAGTCATTAAATTGGGAACTGAAAAAGCGAGAGAGAGTGCGAGCCAAACGATTAAATTGGCAAAAGACGCGATAGGAATGAAGATGATTATATGATGATTCGCAGACAAATTAAGCAAGGAAGTTAAATTAAAGATCTTAATGCCCCGACGAAAGAAAACCGAAGTAAAACATATTGCAGTTGCAGGAAATATTGGTGCCGGCAAAACTACCCTGACGACCTTATTGGCAAAGCATTATGGCTGGAAACCGCATTATGAAGATGTTGATAATAATCCATACCTGTATGACTTTTACCAGGAGATGCAACGCTGGTCATTCAACCTTCAAATATTTTTTCTGAACAGTCGGTTTAGCCAGATCATCAAGATCCAGCAAGGTACGGAAATCGTTATCCAAGACAGGACAATTTATGAGGATGCGAAAATATTTGCTCCAAATTTACATGCCATGGGGCTTATGTCCTCTCGCGATTTCGAGAATTACTCCGCACTTTTCGATACAATCAGCGAGTTGATCTCACCTCCCGATCTTCTCATTTATTTGCAGGGATCCATCCCTGCTTTGGTTGGACAAATTCAAAACCGCGGAAGAGAATATGAAGAAAACCTTCGACTAGACTACCTCAAGCGCCTCAACGAGCGCTACGAAGCCTGGATAAGTGCCTACAGAGCAGGTAAATTGCTCATTATTGATATCGACGAGAATAACTTCGCTGAGAACGAAGAAGATCTTGGAGTAGTGATCAATAAGGTGAATGCGGAGTTATTCGGTCTTTTCGAGACTGAAAAGGTGAAATAGCTACCACCAGGCGTCAGGATTGAACCCTGCCCAAACATTCAATAATTCCCATGAGTAATCCTTTTGCAGATCGGATGTCCAAATTGTCGAATTCTGAATTATTGGAAATCCTGGAAAGGAGATCTGATTATGAGGAAATAGCTGTAGAAGCGGCTAAGAAAGAACTTTCGGATAGAGACCTGAGTGAAGTCGAAATGAAATCAGCAACTAACGAACTCTCAGCGGATCAAGCCAAACAAGCAAGAAAAGGCAAGTTACCTAAACGATTCGAAGAAAAATTGAATGACTTTTTAAAGAAAATGCAGGATTCAATCAATCCGCTGACTCCGAAATCCACAAGAACGATTATCAAGCTATTAGCCGTTGGTTTAGCCATTCCACTATTTCTTTCAATATCCTCAAACTTTTATCTATTTCAATTATTTTTAAAGTTTTACGGGTTTTCATGGTATCCATTGGGAATTTTATTGTTAAGTGGTGTTCAAGTAGTAGGAATTTGGGGACTTTGGCATATTAAAAAATATGGTTGGTTTATAACCTGTATGAGTCTGACATCTGCAGTGACAGGATACTTATTTGGTATATTTTCGCAGGTCTCATATCTTTTTCAGAAGAATATTAAGATGAATAACTCCATCGGTGACAATGGAAATTCAGATGACGGCTTAATAATTAATTTTGAAGAGCAAGACTACGGTATCTCCGGATTAATAGACACCACTCCACTATGGCAGTGGGTTTTTGCAGCAATTGCGTTAGGCGCAGTTCTGATTTTTTTAAATAGTTCAAGAATTAGGAACAACTTTCTTATTCACCGGCGAACTCAACAGTGGGCGATGGGTGTAGGAATGTTGATGACTGTGATTATCAATCTGGTAATTCGATTTTAAGTAGTTTTATAGGAATCACACACTAGCGGTTTTTTGCCCAAAACTTTAGTTCGGGGATTTAAGATAACCCCCCTTGTGGCTTCAGCCACTAACATTGTAATCTACATTAATGGCTAAAGAAATTTAATTAGAATTCAAATTCCCCCAGATAAAGTTGGGGCCAAAAGGTAAAATGAAGAGATAACCCGCACACGAATACTATCATGGGACATTTCTAAATTATTTTTAAAATCACCATAAAGGGTGATGGAAATCCTTTTCATCAAGAATAACTTTATGCAATCAAAGGGAAAATTGAGGTCTGATCTGATCAACGCTGGAAATATGTTTGATTTATGATAAGTTTTTGATTTTCAGTTGTATATGCATAAATTTGATTTTCCAACCAAACCATACGCGGTATGATAAAACTATCTATATTATTTAAATCAGCAATTTCAGTCTGTGCTATTTTGTTGGCTTCTTTTAATGCCAACAGTCAGTCGTTAAGTCCGGCTGTGATAGCATCTACAGGAAGTTACGGCACCAGTACAAATGTAATTCTAACCTCCACAACAGGTGACTTGGTAATTGCAACAGGTTCTCAATCCACGGCCATAGTGACACAAGGTTTTATTCAACCTTTAAATGTCACCTCCTCGATAAGAGAGCAGGTATCCGGTTTGGAGTTGACTTCTTATCCAAACCCTGCATTAACTGAATTAACCGTGAGGATCGAGGCTCCCGGCAAATATGACCTGCAAATTCATGTGGTTGATATGCTCGGCAGGCATATCAATATTCCTTATCAGCTCGACAAGACCAATGGCTTACATGAGTATGTACTTGACCTGAAGGATATTTCACCCGGACTCTACCTCATCAGGTTTATATCGAACGAAGGGGAGCAAACGAAATCAATAAAAATAAATAAGATCTAAGTAACTCTAATCAAATTAAATAACCAGATAATGAAATATTTAATTTCAAACTCAATCGCGTTTATCATATTACTGATCACTACTGTCCGGTTATAACTCAAAGAGATTCAACTGATTAGGATTTATTACTTCCTTTTTTCTGTGATCAAATTCCCGAAACACTTGATATATGGGTGTTTTCTCAAATACGCTGATGCTTAAAAT
>JACZTA010000223.1 GCA_022573915.1 Bacteroidota bacterium
GATGCAGAGGTCATATTATTGACCTGGTGCATGAAATACCCAATTCTTGGATCATCAAATCTTGACTGAAAATCATTCTCCGGTACAGCAATCAGGCTATGCTGTATTTTAACACTTACAAAACGTGCATCCGTTACTTCTCCGCGACCATAACCTGTTGGGTATTGATTTTCATAAACGTATTCAACTACCACATCCGTGTTCTCAGGATAACTCTTGATGCTCACATATTTGCTTTTCTTGTCGCTGAGTTTGCCCAGTTTAAAACCTACACCCTTGCTGGCAGGATTTGGTGATCTTTTAATTTGTTGAAAATTTTCAGACAAGAAAACGGGGCTCGCTTTGATCAGGTATTCTGTTTTATCCTTGTTTTGTGCAAATATCTTTTCACTTATAAATAGCGGTGTGTTGATATTTGCTTTCTCGGCTTTGCTTATCGTCTTTTCAGGGTCGAAATAATACCTTGTATTCTCTAAAACAAACTCTATTTTATTAAAGTATTTATTTATGGTAAATATTCTGGACCCTCTGTAAGCACCACGAAAATAGCCTGACTCCACCACACCATCCACCGCATAACTGAAGTGAATAAACTCTTTGTTGAACTGATCGGTTTTAATGAGCAGGTAGGCCGTTCCGTCGGCAGTATCCTGATAGATCGTAAACAAGCCTTCATAAGCTTTGCATTTCTTGGTTATCGATGCGATTGATTTGATCGCATCTTTTTTCGAACCGGCATCATCATTTTTCTTTTTCTTCTTAGCAAAACTTTCAGTTGATGCAAATACAAATGCCAAAGTCAGGGCAATGCCAAACAAATACTTAAAATACCGTAACATAATTTCAGTTTTTTAGGGTGAATAATCAAGCTTATATAAAGGAGGTCATTGCTCCTTTTTATACAATCAAAGTAGCTGAGCTTGATTGTGGGAGGCCTAAATTAATACAATTTCCTTGTCTTTAATAATTTGCTTCAACTCAGGAGGGATACCGAAATGTTCATCTATAAAGTCGTCAATTTCATCCCTGGTTTGTGCTGAGATCAGCTCTGATATTTCTTCAATTGCAATCCCGCTTATCATATAAGGACGTTCACTTGCCTTCAGATTTGGACCATTACAATGTGCATAGATCTGATAGTCATGAATGTCATCGCGAGCTGTTCCTTTGAGGATGCACGATTCAAGCCAGTCATCAACATTGGGATCATCGTCTGTATATAAAAGGCGTTGGCTAAAATCAAGATGCTGCATGAAGTAGCGATCCACTGTTTCAAGCGACTGCACCGACATGGTTTCCCTCATTCTCGCAGCACAATCAATACAGATGGCATAGTCAAAGATCACATCATGTTCGGTAATTGATTTTTCGATGATGTATTCTGTGCCTTCATCGAGCAGATATTTTTCGCAGGTAATACAGGTATCGAACGGTTTTTCATCCACGAAGGATTGAAAAATCTTTGGGATAACTGTCGGTGCTACTTGTTTATAATCATATTCCATTCGTCAATCAATTTACGAATAATTGCCCATGTTAAAGGTAAAATTATTTATAATCTTCCCTGACGGGAGAAAAAATATCAAGTATCTCGCAATCGGTGATCGCTCTGCCCGAATGGGGTACATCGGGTTTAATGATCGCCGTCTTCCCCGGTTCCATGACGTGTGTTTCCCCTTCCATGGTCAATTCAAATTTTCCCGAAATCATATTGGAGATTTGCTCATGGATATGGTGATGTTCAGGTAGCTCACTCCCTGCTTCTATCTCCCAAAAAGCCAAAGTGACATGCTCCGTATGTACAAATTTCGCTTTAAACCCTTTAATGACCTCACGGCTTTCAATATCAGATAGTTTATTAAACGACATCTTGGTTTAATTTATGGATTCAACATAGTTCATAGCTTCTTTGGTGAACTTCTCCCAATGTCCTGATTGCTCCTGAGATACCTGCACCCATTCCTTCATGGGCCTGCCACCCATCGGATCGAAAAGCCGGCTCCCTTTCATGTCGAGGGCTTCTTTGTGTGATTCACCTTTCAATTTGAAGATCATACTCTCTTCCCAGTACATGCAAAACGCCTTCCCTTTGCCTTTTAGTTTTATACACAAGGCCCCAAACATTTTTCCTTCTTCTGCATCAGCAAGTCCGGAGGCGATTTTATGAAATAAAGATTTTGTGTTGGTCATCCATTATAATTACTAATCCCAGGTGATGTCTTTTAGGGTCTGCTGAAGTAGTATTCTGTCCGCTTCCTTGTTGGTAGATAAATTTATTGCAACGAGGTAGTCTTTGATTTCAATTGCATAAAAGTTTTGGTAGATCTTTATATCAGTGAGATTGATCACTGCTTCCAGTGCAATGGCTTGTTTGCTCCCAATTGGTTCCTCATGAATGCCCTCGATGATCTCGAAGGGAACCGCTCCAACGCGGATTGAATTTGAAGTGCTTTCGACATAATCCCTGGCAGAATTGACACCGGGTAATGTGCCGGATTTGATTGCAATCACTATCAGCGATGGGTTGAATTGCACGGCAGCATTATGCGGGTGTTGCGTGATCATTAACAGGTTAACCATATTATTAATCGATTCATCTACTACTGCTTGATCACCGTCACCGGCCATTGCTTCCTTGCCTGCTTGCAACAGCGTTGCCATCGTGGCTTCAGAAGCGACCACCCAATTATCCGGAATGGGTATATGAATTCCTAAATATTCATTTGTATAAACATCGCGTTTAACAGAACCGGCATCTAAGGTATCGGGGGTTTTGGTGCTGCAGCCGAATTGACTTGCTGTAAATGCTCCGATAATTATTATGTATAGAAAATGTTTCAACATGCGTAACTCTATATATTTAAAGATTGGCATTATGGTAATAAATGCACTCGAAAGGTTTAAGCATATGCAACGTTAGCGATCTCGTTTATTAATTCCCATCATTGCTCCTTAGTTATACTAAATATAGCATATCTACCTTCACACCAATAAGGTTTTCTTTTTACAATGGATAATCTCATTTTATTGTCGGTTGAAATATAGCTGCGAGAGAAATATTCACACTCTTCAGAAGTCAAAAGTTCCCTATTTTTAATGAGCACCCTCTCAATCATTTTCTCAATTTCTTTGAAGTCACAATTTGGAAACACCACTTCAATTGTTTGCTCGCAAAGTGTATTTGCGTGTGGGGGATACTTGCGAATTGGATCCTTATATCCTGCAGTTAAAACGCGTCTAAAATGAAAACGTTTTTCGCCATAATTATCATCAACAAAAACTGTTTGAACATAAACCATCCCTTTGCTGGTTAAACTGTCTTTATATTCATAAGTCCATTCAAAGCTATGATCGTTACGAGCATTGTAATCTTTCAAGGAGTAATAAACTACTCTGTCCAAATCGTCGAACCTTGTTTCGTAAATCTTTGAGAGTTTATCCGCCCTGAAATGTCTGCTAATACTGTCTTTTCCGTCGGTTCTGAAGTATTCAATTCGCGTGTGCTTTTCTTCTATGTTTACTGAATACGTTTCCATCTTAACAATTGTATTTTGGAGATTGGTATAAATGAAAGTACTGTCAGAGAAAAACAACCTTAAACTGTCGACAAACTGGTAATAAAAGCTGTAACTCTTTGTAATTGTTCCGGCTTTGATTTTTTGTCCTTCCGCTAAAAAGTAAGATTGCCCATGTAAATGAGCTGCAGTCATAAACAATATCAATATTGAAAAAGTCAGTTTCATTATTTATTAAACTTGATTACCTATTTTATTATTGCTGATTCTGGCTCGTTCATATTTTTACCAATCCAGTCAGCGCGAGATGATCAGAACTACCACCCTCTACTATTTTTGTTTCTAGACATTTAACATTTCCTCTCAACATAATATAATCTAACGTCAAGAATGGAATAATTCTGCTGGAGTTTGGAAAATTGAAATTGAAACGACTGCCAACGCTTGCATTCAAATTGGTCCATTCGTTTTTCATCTCACGAAATAGAGGTTCGTATGGAGTAGTGTTTAGGTCACCAATTAAAACTTGTGCGTCAAACTGGTCTTTACTTTCGATTGCGAGTTTGTTTAAAACAATTATTTGCTGCTCTCTTATTTTGTAATTAATCCTGTAAAACTCGAAGAAACTTTCCGGATTTTCAACAGCTTTTGCGGGCGATGCTAAATGAGCATTTATTAATTGGATGTCCTTATTACCAATTTTTAGTTCAATAATTTGAGCAAAAGGCAGATTGTTGTCGTTGTTTAATATTTGATGATTGCTAATGGGATGCTTGGAATAAATTCCGATCCCATGTGTACCATGGAGAGGTATTAACTTTTTATATAGGTACGAGGCACCTATTGAATTATCAAGATCAATCTTCCATTTAGGGGTAAGCTCTTGCACCACCAATATATCAGGGTTTGAATCTTTTATTCTGGCAATTATTGAATTTGGACTTTTATTCTTGAAGAACAAATTATATGTCATTAACGATAATTCAATTTCGGCCTCAGTACTTTTCAAACGGTGCTCATGGATCTTTACCCAACCGAATTCTATTGATATCATTAAAACAGAAACTATGACTGATACCCTTAGCCATTTTGGAGTAACCCGTTTCTTTGTGAAATAAATAAAAACAACCCCCAGGATCAAGAGTAACCATCTTCCAATTACCAGAACGGTTCCAAGGAAGAAGTGATTTCGTCCAAGAACAGTTAAAAGAACAACTGTAAGGAAAGCCGTAATTAAAATTTTCAGAAATAGATTAAGCTTCTTTTTTGGCATTGAAAATTGGACCGAATAGTGTAATTAAAAATACAGTTAAACAATTAAATCCCAGCCCCCATATTCCTGCATGTATTCCCCATGGCCTTTCAACGAGACCAAGAGAAGTATTAAATCCAAACAGTGGTATTAAAGTGATCGTTAATCCAACTAAAATACCCGTAATAATTGCACGTGAATTTATTGACTTAAAATAAAGTCCAAGGAAGATCGCGGGAGCTACCTGGCATAATATCTCTAGTTTGATCTCAAATAATCGATATATCGTTTCGGAGATCGTGATTGCCAGATAAGCCATGAAGGCGATAAATAGCCAGGAGAAAGCTTTACCCATATTGGTTAAGTGTTTTTGAGAGGTATTCGGCCTTAGATTTCTATACAGATCCTGAGTAAACAGGGAAGAGATTGCCAATAATGCCGAGTCAACCGTAGACATGATAGCTGCGGTCACCGCAGTAATGAACACAACCACTATTATTTGAAATCCGGGAATCTTTTGAGCGAGATCCTGCAGCATCACAATGGAGACCTGATCACTTTTGAGTCTATGCAGATCAGGAAATTGCGAAATGCTAATTACCCCAACGATGACCATGAAAAATGTAGTTACAAATGGCATGAATACCATGAACTGTAGGGCCCGCTTAAGCGTTCTTTCACTTTTGGAAGCATAAATTCGCTGAATGGCATGCGGGTAAATAGAAATAGCAAAAAAAGCAAGCAAAATAGTACTGATCCAAAGTCTGTTGTCCTGCGCGTTTGGTGGTTTCCAAATCTCGTATTTATGTTCGATGATATAGTCAGCCGCAGTAGTTAAACCATCATATTGCCAGAGCATTGCAGCGAAGATCGCTACACAACCGACCAACAGGAGAATTCCTTGTATTGCGTCTGTCCATGCGACAGAACGCAGTCCGCCCAGGGTCTCGTAGATCACCATGATCAGAGAAAGAAAAATGATCCCCCCGGTTTAAGAATTCGATGCACTTCATCCAGGAACTCCGCTGCGCCGCTTACGTGCTCCAGCACGTAGCGAGAAAATACAACATCAAACGTATTATCCTCAAATGGGAACTATGCACCGTCTATCACTACCCCTCTATGAAGCAATGGATTCTCGCACACACGTGAGTCAAAGTCAGTACCAACAATCTCGCCATCTGGCTCGACTTTTGACTTTAGTTCATACTGAAACTTAAGGCCCGCTCCGGCACCAAGATCCAGCACTGCCGAGCCCGGCTGAATGCAAGTTCCGATAAGTTGAAAAAAAACGCGATCATTATCCCAGTACTCGGGTGAATATAGTCTTTTTCTTAGATTTTCGCATCGCCTCATTTGTTGTAGATTCCCCTTCAATATGGATGCATATACAGTTTATTCTTATCAAGTTTTTGCTACGGATGCGGATAATGATGTTCTTAGTTATTCTTTAAGTTCTTCATCTCCAAGCTGGTTAAGTATTAATGTTAATACCGGATTAATTTCTGGAACAAGTCCAAGCGTTACTCAAGATACTCAATATGTTATTACAGTTCAAGTTGATGATAATC
>JACZTA010000224.1 GCA_022573915.1 Bacteroidota bacterium
TGATCGCTTCGGAGACCGGCATCTTGGCCGTTTCCGAATATCCGAGGTCTCCCTTGAGAAGCTGCTTGACCCAAAGTCCGTACTGGATATGAACCGGATCCCTCAGCCGGTATTTCTGAATGACGGCCTCCAAGGCGTCCAACTGGCGGGGATCTTTTATGTAGAGAGACGCCCTCATCTCCGGAGTCAGAAACTGAATAGTTGAATCCCGAATCATTGACACATAACCGGAAATCACCCGAAATGGGTTTGGGTTTGGGATTGGGATTGATGGTTACCCAAAGGGTATCCGATGGATTAAAACAGATCGTATCAATCGTAATATTTTCTTCATCATAGGTCAGGTAACCGGTTGCGAGGCTATCCCAACGAACTACAATCTGCCAGGTGCTATCACCGCTAAGGATGGTACCTCCTTGTATATGCCAATAATACCTGGCCCCGAAAGTATATATGGCAGAGAAGATTATAGTGTCTCTGTCAAACCAACAGATTGAATCCGGCCCCGCAGGTGGAGGGGGAGTCCATAACACATTAATATTTACAGGAAAATTTATTGTATCGGTTTTGCACCCGTAAGCAGTTGTTTCCACAACTTGTACAAAACCAATTCCAGCAGAATCCCAGGCAACTTTAATGTTGTCTGTTCCCTGACCTGTTGTTAATATTCCTCCGGATACATTCCAGGTATAAAAGGAACCTACCGTATTTTGAACCCTATAATCGATACTGTCGTCATGTGGGCAGATAAACGGGCTGCCATATATTGTGTCAATTATTGCCTTTGGATTCACAATTAATAGCACGGTATCTCTGTTCATGCATCCTAGAGAGTCAGTGCCCGTCACGATGAAATATTGAGACGTATCATAAGCAACGGAGATTGATGACCCGGCACCAATTGTATCTAAGGGAGTCGTTTTGAGGGTCCACCAATAATCCTTTGCGCCCGAAACAGACAGGGTGGAGGTGTCGCCGCCACAAACAGTGTCCGGTACGACGATTGTATTGAGCAATGGTAAGGGGTAAACATAGACTAAGAATGTATCTTTATTTTCGCAAAGTTTAGAATCAACACCTGTAAGTATATAAGTAGTGGTTGTATCAGGATTAACGACTAAAGAACTGTTGCTTCCGATTGTATCTTGAGGCGTTGATAAGGTAGCCCACCAATAATCAGATACACCCGGGGCCGATAAATTAATTGTTTCACCGGCACAGACAGTATCTTTGTTTGCAACTATTTTGACACTTGGTAGGGGATTTACTTTAATAAAAAAGTCTCTGAAATTCATCCTGCTAATACATGAATCGTCACCGATGGTTACCCTGAATTTATGATAGCAATTAATCACATCAGAATCGCCGGGAGTCCAGCAAAAGGTTCCTATTAGTGGATTGCCGGATACAGTAAAATTGGCGTTTGAAATTCCACTGTCCCAACTTAAAGAATAGATGACACCGGAATCGGGTGGAGAACCAAATACATCAAAACAAATACTGGAATCAACACAGACAGTCGTTGTGCAATTGGCGGTACCATCAATACCGGTTATACTAGGAAATGAGCAGCTACAATTGTCAATAAAGATTGGAATATCTTTAATAATTGAACCTATCTTATTCTTGTTTCGATATTCATCAATTTTTATAGCAACGCTAAAATTACCGGGAACATAAGTACAAATATTTAAGATTCCTTTCTTATCAATCAAAATAAACCCCCCTCCGGTAGTATCAATTGAGTTTACTGAATCCATTCCACCAACGTAGCCATTCGGTGTCCCAATAGATTTTTTTACAGCTACCAAACTATAACCCAGGGAATCACAATCCAACTCATCAACCGGTAAAGAGTATTCAAAACACTGGCCTATGCAAAAAGCGGGCAGAGCAGTATTATTAAAAGTTGGAGAATTATTACATCCTAGTGTATTATTTAAGGTTGATTCTATATAAATTGATTGATTACTTGGGATTGTCAAATTTGAAATGTTCATAGCCCGGCTGAAAGATTCCCAGCTAAATAACCAATCTGAGCAGACTTGCAATGTATCATAACCTTTATAAACATACTTCTTAACTCCGGCAACACCGATTAAACAGACTGAAATTTGAGGGAAGCACATGGGAGAAACGAGGAAAGAATCCACCTTGGTTAAACCTACTTTTTTGATTACACTGCAATTTGTTGATCTAATCTCGATTGAATCTACTGAACCACCTAGCGACCCAATACGCACATATATGCTTAATGTAAATTCATAAACATTCGAACCAAGACATTTATAACTTATGTCTGCTCCAACATTATGAGTGGCATTTGTTGTAAGAGAAGTAATTAGACAGAAAAATGTTATTAAAAGATACCGCATTTTATTTCGGGGCCACCGCTTTCCTCCCTCCAATTTTAAGTTACGACTATTATTTTTTCTCGTCAAGGTATAATTAGCAACTGGGGTAGGTATAAAACAAAGCAATCAATGGTCTTTAAACTTCCCCAAACAAACCACTTAGCACCCATTGCACAACCTCAACAACTTCGTAGTCCCCTGACTACGAAGAATATGTTGCATAAAATTTCCGTAGTCGGGGGACTACGGAATTGTTTGGAATTGTTTGAGATTATTAAATTAATCCTGTGGATTAAGTTTTGCTCATTTCATTTATTATTAAATTTACAAAGTGAAGCGATTTTTAATTAAGAATGCATCTTTAGTAAATGAGGGTAATATAGTCCAAACAGATGTTCTGTTGCAGGACGGTAGAATTGAAAGAGTTGATCCACAAATAAGTGTAGATTCAGATCACGAAGAGATCAATGCCCAGGGATTGTACTTGCTTCCCGGGTTGATAGATGACCAGGTACATTTCAGAGAACCGGGTTTAACTCATAAGGCAGATATACATTCCGAATCGCGCGCAGCAGTGGCCGGAGGAGTGACCTCCTTCATGGAAATGCCCAATACAATTCCTCCTGCCCTGACAATTGAGCTGCTCGAAGAGAAATACAGTATCGCCTCCAGAAATTCGCTGGCTAACTATTCCTTCTTCATGGGAGCCTCCAATGAAAATATTGAGGAGCTGCAAAAGGTGGATCCAAAAAATATCTGCGGTGTCAAGGTCTTCATGGGATCGTCCACCGGGAATATGCTCGTCGACAATGAGCAGGCCCTGTCAGATATATTTGAAAAATCACCAGTTTTGGTGGCTACACATTGCGAAGATGAAGCGACCGTCCTTGCCAACCTGGAAAAATTTAAGGCTGAGTACGGTGAAGAAATACCCTTTTCAAAGCATCCCGAGATAAGGAATGTGGAAGCCTGCCTGCTTTCAAGTCAAAAAGCGGTGGAGCTGGCTAAGAAATTCGATACCCGGTTACATATTTTACATATCTCGACTAAAGATGAGCTTGCTTTATTCGAATCTGATACTGCATTAGAGAATAAGAAGATAACGGCAGAAGCCTGTGTGCATCACCTCTGGTTTGACGATTCCGATTATGAACGGCTCCAATCGCGTATTAAATGCAATCCGGCGATTAAATCCAGGGAGCATAAGGAGGGCATCTGGCAAGGATTAATGGACGGCAAACTTGATTTTATTGCCACCGACCATGCGCCACATACCCTGGAAGAAAAGGAGAACAAATATTTAAATGCGCCGGCCGGGTTACCATTAATACAACATTCGCTAAACATGATGCTCGAATTTTATCAAAAAGAGAAATTTACATTGGAGGATTTGGTTCAGAAGATGTGTCATGCCCCGGCCTTATGTTATCGGCTCAGCGAGCGAGGTTTTATCCGGGAAGGTTATTGGGCCGACCTGGTGCTAGTGGATCCCGAATCAAATTGGAAGGTCGAATCGTCGAACCTGCTCTATAAATGCGGGTGGTCACCATTGGAAGGGCATAGTTTTAAAGGCCATGTTACACATACTTTCGTGAACGGGCACCTGGCTTTTAGAAATGAAACAGCGGGAGTGGCAGGCTCTTTTGATGAATCGGTTCCCGGGAAACGATTGCAGTTCGAACGTTGATAGCTTTCCTGCATCTCATTTCCAATCTCTTTACTGTTTTTGTATTATTACATCTAAGCATTTTCAATCTCAATAATTGAATCATGAGTACTAGCAATAAAAGTTATGGTTTTGGATCCGTTTGTGTAATGGAGATGGATGGCTTGCCGAAAAACTTTCATCCCCATGGCCTGCCAATCTATGCCAACTCCACCTTTTCTTTTGAAACGGTAGAAGAGGGGGTAGAGGCCTTCAAGGATCCCAAAAATAGTTATATCTATACCCGGTGGAATAATCCGACCATCGCTGCGGCGGAAAGAAAGTTAGCTCAATTGGAAGCGAATGGGCTGACAGATAAGAATAACGAACCACTAAAATTATATGGCCGGCTTTTCAGCTCCGGAATGGGCGCGATCAGCAGTTTATTCATTGGTGCTCTGGATAAAGGAGATAAGATACTTGCGCATGGATCGCTATACGGGGGAACCGAAGAGTTATTCAATTCTGTGTTGCCGAAAATGGGTATTGAAGTACTGATCAGGGATCTAAAAGACCTGGATGAGACGGAGAAAATAATTAATGATAACCCTGAGATAAAATTATTGTACCTGGAATCGCCTTCGAATCCGACGCTGGATTGTTATGATATTCAAGCGCTGGCGAAAATGGCAAAGCTGCATGATATTCAGGTTGGGATTGATAATACCGTGTCCACACCGTACTTGCAGCAACCGTTTAGATTGGGAGTAGACTATGTGGTCCATTCAACTACTAAATTTTTAAATGGACATGGCACCGCTATAGGAGGAGCATTGATCGCCAAGGATGCTGATTTCCTGGAAAAGAAAGCCTGGGATACCATTAAGTTATTAGGTTCCAACTGCAATGCCTTTGATGCCTGGCTTTTGTACAATGGAATGATGACTTTGGAGTTAAGAATGGAGCGACATTGCAGCAACGCTCAAAAGGTAGCAGAATTTCTTGATGACCATAAAAAGGTGAATAAGGTAAACTACTTAGGGTTGCCGGCACATCCTGATCATGAGTTGGCTAAGACTCAAATGAATGCATTTGGCGGATTATTAAGTTTTGAATTATCCGGGGGCATGCAAGCGGGGATCGATTTTTTGAATAGCGTGGAGTTTTGCACGTTTGCGGTCTCTTTGGGTACTGCTTCCACACTGGTATCTCATCCCGCATCCATGACGCATATGGGTTTATCGCCAGATAAGAGAGCAGAATATGGGATTAACGATGGCCTGATAAGAATGTCTGTGGGGATAGAAAATGTGGAGGATATTATCGAAGATCTGAAAAACGCTCTTTAGGCCGGCACTAAAAGGCGTAACCGGCGTTTATGCAAAGTGATATCTTTACGGGGAAATTGTAAAACTTCCATATGTCAAGTTCCTCTAACTTATGCGTAATTATGGGCGAGCCCAGACCGTCCCTCTCCCTTACGTAGTTATATCGATAGCCTAATCCGCCATAAAAGTCGATGGCCAGCATATCGTAAAGGGTGAATTGATACCCGCTGATCAAGTTTACGTTGAAAAAGTTGAATGTTGCGTAGACATACTTTTCGCCTTTAGGTGATATTTTAGTAGTATAGTAGGATGCGTGCGGGCCAATATAAAATCCGAGAGGAGCTCTCAAATTGCCGGTGAAATAAATTTTTTGCGCCCACTGCACTCTGTATCCATTCACTCTTACGTCCAATCCAAGACTATCAAATGCTTGTTTAAATGTAACTCGATATATCGGATTTGCATAAACATAGGACAGACTAAAAACCGATGCATCCCGGGCCGACAAAGGTTTTTCGAACATTAACCTTGCCTCACCCGTAAAGGGGTTTTGCGAAATGATAGTCGCAAGCAAATTTGTTTTAACAATAAAAACGGGAATAAAATCTCCCTGCTTGGCGACAGCGGGTTCAAAATCATCCTGACTGTGCGCAAAGTAAGAGAGAAACAGGAGGGTCAAAGACAAGCAAATGGTCTTCGTAAAAGTCACTATCTATCAGGTATTGTGAATTAAAAGTATGAAAATTTCGTAAAACAAGATGCAGGGGTTTGAGTTAAAATCAGTAATTTCAGTTGATTCCCGGCTTTATAATCATGATAGGTCCTAAGATGAGCTCAATCATAAGAAATCTCTCCATTTCATTTCTGTTTGTGCTGGCAGCAGCCGGAACTCGTGCTCGATCAGTAGAAACCGCAGAAGCTACC
>JACZTA010000018.1 GCA_022573915.1 Bacteroidota bacterium
CCCCAGGCATTTTTCATTGCAAACAATACCAAGGAAACGCTTTCATCAAGAGTGATATTAAATCTGGTCATATCGGTATGTGTGATTGGTATCGGACCGTTGTTTCTTGATTTCATAAACAACGGTATAACCGACCCCCTGGAACCCATCACATTACCGTAGCGGACAACAGAGAAATTAGTTTCGTAACTCCCACTACTAGAGTTGGCGGCAACAAATAATTTATCCGAACAAAGTTTTGTCGCGCCATAGAGGTTAACAGGAGCGGCTGCTTTATCGGTTGACAAAGCCACCACCCTTTTGATATTACAATCAAGCGCCACGTTGATGATATTTTCTGCTCCAATTATATTGGTTTTAACAAACTCCATCGGATTGTATTCTGCTGCCGGAATTTGTTTTAACGCTGCTGCATGAACCACATGGTCAATCCCCTGGAATGCCCGGTATAACCGTTCTTTGTCCCGCACGTCGCCAAGAAAGAAACGAATAGCAGGAAAATCTGATAATGGAAAACTTTGCGCCATCTCATTCTGTTTCATTTCATCCCTTGAAAAAATCACTAACCGCTTTATATCCGGAAACTTCTTGAAAATGGTTTCGACAAACGCCCGGCCAAAGGACCCGGTTCCCCCTGTCACCAGGACTGACGCGTTAGAAAGATCGGCTAATTGCTTTTCATCAAACATCATCTATTATTTTTTTATTGGTTCTCTTTTAACAAGATCTTCAAACAGGTGTTCTCCTACTATTCTTCCATTCTTTAGTTCATAGATCTTATTACAATTCTTCAGAGTTGTAATTCTATGCGCAATGATCAACACGGTGATATCAAACCCTGTAAGATTTTGAATCGCATCCAGTATCTCATTTTCCGTTTCAGGATCAAGTTGACTGGTAGCCTCATCAAAAATTATTATTTCACTTTCGTAATATAAGGCGCGTGCTATTGCAATTCGTTGGCGTTGCCCTCCTGAGATCCTGGAACCATGCTCTCCTATTTTTGTATCCAATCCATCAGGTAAACCAGCAACAAATTCCTTCAGGCTCGCCATCTCAATAACCTGTTCAACTCGATTAATATCTATATCTTCCTTAAGCTGACCAAAGGCTACATTCTCCGCCATGGACTCGTCCAAGATAAAGATATTCTGCGGAACATAACCAACGAGCTTTCTCCATTCCCGAAGATTGTCATCCGTAAGTTTTACACCGTCAACTGTTATCTCTCCCTTTTGCTCTTTCAAAAATCGCATGATGATATTCACCAACGTAGTTTTCCCAAATCCCGACTTACCGAAAAACCCTATTTTTTGACCTTTGTCAATCTTCATATTTATATCAGTGATAGCAAAACTGTCCCTGTCTGGATAAATGAAGGATAAATTCTTTAATTCTATGGAGTCGTTAAAGGTCATCTTCACGATTTCCTTTTGCTGCTCCATAAATTTCTTTGTATTAAAATCCTTAATAGGCTGCAAAATCTCATGCACATACTGGTAATGTTTTAGATTTAAAAACGCGAGCAGGATCCTGTTCATCGAAGGCATGATGCGGTAGGATGCAAGCGCAAATACTGTTAATAATGTGACCAAAGCAGCAGGATTACTCGAAAAATAGAGCGTGTAAGTCATAAGGATCATGATCCCAAGTACGGCCACCACTTCTATGATCCGTGTTGGCATCAGATTCAAAGTATATTCCCATGCACGCATCCTGTTTACTTTTTTTACCACCCTGATGTAGTTTGAAACAAAGTGCAGTTCCTTGTTCAGAAGCTTAACATCAGTATAACCGTAGATTCCCTGAAAAAGATGCCTGGTCGCTTCAGGATTCAAGGCATTAATTTGTTCACCCAACAACTGGATTTTATTCTTGGTGCTTCGGTATATCAACAGGAATGTAGATCCTAATATCAAGAGCAGCAGTACGAACACGTTGAAACTATAAATAGCAATAGCAGTTATAATGCTTATAAAAATAAATCCTTCGGAAAATATCATCAGTATTGGCAAGAAAATATTGACTACAAAGAGCGGAGGTATAGAAGCTATGTTGCGATACAATATCGAGGAATTATGATCCTGGAAGAAGCTGAAATCCTTTTCGTAATAGGCAACAAACTGCTTTTTTGATAACTCCGCGCCAATATCATATGAAATCATCGACTGATAATAGCTAATCAGGATGTACAGTAAATTCTTAAAAAGGAAAATCAAGAATACCCCAATTACTACTGCCATTAAAAAAGCTGCATCCGTACTAAACCCAAATCTCTCATATAAAAAGCTGAGATATTTATTTTCATGAATAATTGAAAAGTCAAGCGAGATAGATATGATCGGGATAATAGCAGCTAAACCAAAAACGTCAAGCGATCCCGTTATGATCGTAAGGACACTAATACCGCCAGCTTTCCTGAGCTGCTTCGTCGTGAGGGTAGCAATAGCATTCCTGATCGAGAGAATTAAAAGATTGTTTTTTATAAAATTCATTCCACGTTAGCTGCTAATAATTGCCCATTTTTTTATAATACACCATGGCTGATTTTTGTTCCTGGAGGTCACAAAGATCATCGGTGTTATTTTCCAGAAAGGCCTTGGTTTGTAAAAATAACCCGGGCTTATATTTTTTATCTATTTCATCATCGATATCTACAGGTCTAACTTCAACTGAACCTATTTCTTGAGTTTTGAGCTCTTCCATAGGCCGGAAAATTAACCTGTGTTTCTTGGTCAAGAATTCGATCCACCACCGTCCCGGAGCTGCCCAATTGGCATGATAGGAGAATAAAACTCCCTTGTCTGTTTTACCCGATCCTGCAAACACCGATGCGCTCGGATGCCAATCGAGTCCTCCATCGGTTAAAGCATTCAACTGAATTGGTTTTCCGGCAAGATAAAATGCTGTATCGACCACATGTGTGGAATTACCAATAAACCAGTTATGATGTTCTGCCTTTGTTTTCGAAGCTGTAGCTATAAGATGCGACCACTCGGTAAATTCGAATACTAATGAACTCACTCCTTCATCTTCTTCTATGATCATCTTTGCTTTACGTACTGAAGCATAAAATCTTCTATTATACGCCAAATAAACTTTTGCACTCTGATCCTTGCATAATTTAACTAAGGGATCAATCTCATCCGGATAGCCCACACCGGGTTTTTCCAGCAAGATCTTCTTAACACCATATTCCATTAATGCTGTTGTTACAGGAGCAAGATTCTCAATATCGACTGCTATGATGGCAAACTCCGGAATTTCAGGTTCTCCCTTTAAGAACTGTTCAACACCCCCTGTAATCACTTCACTTCCTGTGGCTTCTTCGAATTTGGATGCATTGGTCTCTCCTCTCGAAATAGTAATAAAGTTATTATGGAGGTTCTTAAGCACCTTCGCATATTCGATACCCATTTCACCTGCGCCAACAAGCCATACGTTCTGATCAGCCATTTCTTATTTACTAAACTTTACGCAATTGGAAAGCTACCATTATATTTTTCGCTCTTACTTAACCATTCAAACATGAGTTCGTGGGCTCGATAAGATTCATCAAGATCGGGAAGTATCTTTTCCCCTTTTAATGATCGTTCAAGCCATAATGCAGTCAGATCTCCCAATAACGGTGATTCAAATTTTGTAACCTTGGGTGGCTCGTACTCGGCCCCATATCTGTACACCGGCATCTGACTATCGACTTTCCTGATATAATCGACTCTTTCCTGTGTCGGTTCATTGATGGTAATCCTTGCATTGCTACCGATTATATCCCAGCCACCAAATACGGTACTTACGGGATTTATGGACAAATAAACTCTTCCTACCAAGTTATCATCCTCACCATAGTATTTTAAATCACAGATGCCGCCAAAATCCTTGAACTCTTCACCTCGTCCACTTGGTATCTCGCGACTATCTATTTCAGCATGAATCATTTCGATGCGTTGGGCATTCAGCAGGAATTTAATAAGATCAAAATAATGCACTGCATTAGCGCTGATCCCAATAGTTCCGGTATTTATCGTCAGGATTTTCTCGCCTTCAAATTGAGGCATACTCAGCAGGTCTTTTTGTAACCGAATGAAATCTGCATAAAGACGCATATTCAAATTAACCGCCGTTTTCATAGCGGTTCCGGCTATATATTCTTTGATCTCGTCCACCTGATCCATGCTCTGTCCCAGTGGTTTTTCCAATAGCAGGTATTCGCAATTTGCCTCGACTGCCATTATGCATGATTCTAATCTGGCACCTGCCGTGGAAGCAATAATTACTACTTCAAAATTTCGATTACCGGTTTTTATTTTGTCCATGGACTCAAAATGAAATTTGGAAGACTCGCCTAACTCCTGTCTTGCTTCGGCCAACTTTTCTTCTTTGAGATCGGTTAGGTAGATATTTTCCACTTCACCTACCGTCTCAAGTCCTTGAGCATGACGTATGCCCATCCTACCCGAACCAATTATCAATGCGTTCATCTAATGAGTTAGAAATTTATTTTTTTCGCCACAACAATTAATCATCTGTGCCATCCCCACCAACAGTATGTCTGAGTTTCCATTCATTCTTAACCTTTCGCCAAAGATGCGGCGAGCGAAATTTATTAGTGAGAGTATGAAACTTATGGGGGTTAATATTTAAATACTCCATTACTTCACCAAAATATTTATCGGGAAATTCTCCATCAAATTTACGAACCAGCACGATTCCCTCCCTCCTGTTAAGATGCCTATTCCTTATCTCCTGTGAAGCATCGTAGGTTGCCCTCCCAATACCAAATTTAATAAATGTGGTGTAATAATGTAAGTCATCGATTTTGTCATCAATGCTATTATATTTGCTGTAGGTGGCCTGTGTTCTGAATGGTCGTGCTTTAAAACCGGTATTTTCTACCGCATAATAATAAGCTTCTTGAGGCGTCCATTTTAAATAATATCCGAGGTAATGCACTTCAATTTTAGCTTTTTCAAGAGACTTGCTATCTGCAGGTAAGAAGGAGAGGAGATCGTTCATCGTTAAATCATACTTTTCTACTATCTCTTTTATGGGTAAACCTGCCAGGTGGATAGCATTTATATTTCTCGCAGCGTAATAGGATTTATCACGCAATGAATTGGTAGATTCTGCAATAGGATTTCCGTATTCTACCTCATTCTCACCATAAAATACCAAAGGGACGTCATATCGAATAGCAATTTTTGGAGCAATATTCTTTTGACCTAGCATGAAAGTTTGAAATGGATGGTAAAGATTTTCAATAGCGAGTTTGGTCAGGATCTTCATCGCTTTCCCATTTCGCGTAAATGCTATATTATCAAATCCACCAATATCTATCCAGTTTTTAAAATTTTGATAACCATAGTCGGTATACAGGATCGGAGGCCAGGTAACCGTTAGCGGATTCATACCGTACTTATATTTCAAAATATGTGCTGCATAACAACTGTCCTTACCCCCGCTGCCGGGTACGATGCAATCATAGCGGCCGTCTTTCCTTCTGTGTTTATCTAAGAGTTTAATCAGATCCTGTTCCCGCTTTTTCCAGTTTATTTTTTCCTTTTCTTCCGCATAAGTACACGCATCGCACACACCGTCTTCATTGATATGTAATGTCGTTTTCCGTGTATTTATGGTATGTCTGAATTCAGCCGCTGATGCAGGCCTTTGGTTAGACATCACGCATCTCTTACAAAAGATCACTTTACGGGGCAGACCATATTTTGCTTCAAGTTGTCTCATTTAACCGTATGCGTTAAGTTGCTCAAAGGTGTGAAAAATCAATTAAATAATTTAGGGAATCTCTAGGTAATTGACTCAGACCAATTTTTGTAAACCCTGAGTCCTTTGATTCCACTTTTTTCAGGATGAAATTGAGTAGCAAATATATTACCGCTCTCTAAGCTGGAGCAGTAATCTCTTCCGGCGTAATTCGTGTGGCTAAGAATGATGCCATCATCTTTGGGTTCTGCATAGTAAGAATGAACAAAATACATGTATGTTTTTTCATCAATTGATCTCAGGTTCGATTCGCTCCACTTCAGAGTTGCATTTTGATTCTGTTCAATTTGGTTCCATGCGATCTGCGGAACTTTGTATTGGGTTCCCGAACCATTTGCTGAAGGAAATTTCCTGATTACTCCCGGAATAATATTCAGTCCCGGATGGTTCCCAAATTCAGCACTTTCGGTAAATAACAGCTGCATGCCCAAACAGATTCCTAAGAACGGCTTATCATCATTCACGAAATTGATGATAGCTTTATCCATATCGTTTTTTCGCAGATTGCTCATTGCTTCTCCAAATGAACCCACGCCGGGAAGAATCGCCGCATCAGCGCTGGCCACCATGGAAGGGTCATCAGTAATGATAGCATCCAACCCCACGTGCTGGCAGGCTTGCTCCACACTGAACAGATTACTCAATCCGTAATCAATAATCACAACTTTCACCCTGTTCATTTTTCGTCAGATCTTCGCTTCACCATTCAGGCGGCAGTTTATATTCTGCTTGTCCAAATAAGTTTTTAGCTCATTAATAGATGTGGATTCCACCTTAGCAAATCCTTTTTTACTCTTTAAAAACTCGACATTACCTTCAGCCTCTTCTACTGAGACCTTTTTCAAATTGTCGATGGTATTATAATGAAACATAGATGCAATGGAAACGGCATCGGCACCGGAATTAAAAATTTCCTGAACATCTTGCATCTTACCGGCCCCGCCATGAGCAATTACAGGAATCGTTACCGCCTTACTTACCTTCTCGACCAAATCATTATCAAATCCATCACCAGTACCTTCTCTGTCAACTGAGGTAAGAATAATTTCACCTGCACCTAACTCCTCAACCTGTTTCGCCCACGAAATCACCTCTACGCCCGTATGTTCCCTTCCGTTATCCGTGTAGGCAAAGTAACGATTGTCCTTCTCCTTGATCAACTCAATACTAATTACTATCGTAGAAGAGCCAAATCTCTCTGCTGACTTTCTAATAAGATCAGGATTCTTAAGCGCTGCTGTATTGATCGCGACCTTGTCGGCGCCGGCCCTAAGCACCGATGTGATATCCTCAAGCGTACGTATACCTCCACCAACTGTTAACGGAATAAAGATCTCCCTCGCAGTCCTGGTAATAATCTCATGCAAGCTATTGCGCTCGTATAAGCTGGCCACCACATCCTGATAGATCAACTCATCGGCATTGTTTTCATAGTAATACCTGGCAAATTCCTGAGGCTTACCCAATACACGAAGGCCTTCTAAGTGAATGCCTTTCACAAGATCCGGCCCTTTAATATCTAAACGAGGAATAATTCTTACTGCATTCATATGGGTTTCCGGCATACCGTGGAACTATCAAACGCCGGGAAAGTTAATGTTCCGATGTTTTTAGGGCTTCTTCAAAATAATTTATATACCATCTGACTGTGGATTCAACTCCCTTCTTATAGCCCGTTACAGGATTGTATCCAATTAGTTCACGTGCCTTTGAAATATCAGGAGATCTTCTTGAAACAGAACCTTCGGGAGCTTTAGCAACCTCGTAATCTCCTTCAAACTGCATAATCCCGCCAATATATTTCACTAATTCTTCAATCCTAATCTCTTCATCCTGCATGCCTATATGAATAATCTCACCATCGGCTTTCTCCTTCTCCATAGCATTCACCGTACCTTCAATTGCATCATTGATGTAGCAGAATGATCTGGATTGATCAGCGCCAATAATTTTGAATGGATTCTCGCCATCGAAGAATCGTTGAGTCACTTGTGGTATCACATGTTTAAATCCCATTCTTTTTCCGTATACATTGTGATATCTCAGGATGGTATATTTGAAGTCATAAGCCCTGGCATAGCTGACGACACCTGCTTCTCCCAGCATTTTTGTAACTGCATAGGTATATCGCGGATGGGTTATATCAACAATGGTCAGAGGTACCGTTTCCTCCGTCGGCACCTTATAATCAAATGCCTCAACCGTACCGGCATAGGTTTCGGATGAAGAAGTGAATAAAAGCTTTCCATTATTTCCGGCTTTCATCCATTCCAAAGTATTCAAAATTATAGAAGTGTTGATCCTGATGATCTCCTCGGGCATTTCTTCCGTGTAACCCACTCCAACAACAGAAGCAAGTAAATAAACATAGTCATAATCAGAATCCAGTTGTGCAAAAGTGTCAGAAGAAGTGCAATCACCTCTAATCATCTTGAATTGGATCTGATTGGAAAGTTCTTCCCACTCCTTGTCCTTATTCTCGCGGAAGAAATTATCAACTACAGTTAAGTTATAATTTCCCCGGGCTGCCAAATACCTTAGCAAATGCATGCCCACGAAACCGGCACCTCCTATTATTAAGCACTTTTTCATACTAGTTTCAGATATCTCCTCTTCCAATAATCGAAACTCTGTGTTTCTTTTTAAACTGATCGATCATCTCCTCTTGCATCATACCAATCGTATCGAGAATATAAAGATCTTTTTGTGCTAAAACCAAAGAATTCAATAACCGATGATCAACGTAAAATGAGTGCTTAACGCAAAAAACAATAATGTCAAACTTGTTTTCAAAACAAGCTTCCAGGGAATTTTCGATATCCAGTTCTCGCTCATTCCAAAAAGTCACGTAGGGATCGTGGATGGTTATTTTACAACCTGAATCGACAAGCGAATCATACAGTGCCTCGACAGGTGTGTTACGCGTATCCGCAACATTTCCAATGTAGGAAACACCTAACAGGAGAATATACTTTCCGCTAAGATCTCCCAGATGGTGACGGTTGATAAGATCGAAAGCATAATTTGACATTTTATCGTTTATTTCCACGGCTCTTCTACTCACAGATAACTCCTCATTACTTTGAAAAATATCCTTTCTTGCCCAGTCTGCAATAAGCGGATCCTTTGGCAAGCAATAACCGCCAACTCCTAATCCGGGCTGCATGATGTTATCATGTGTAGGCCTCATACGAATTGCATCCAATATTTCGTACAGATTGACCTTTGCTTCCTCTGCATATTCAGTCCATTCTTGTATGAAGGCAATATTGGCGGCTCTGTACGAATTCTCCAATACCTTAGCAATTTCCGCAGCAGTGGTAGAATGAAGCAAGGTAAGAGGATAATCCTCAGTATTAATTATTGTTTCAAGAAAAGTTTCAATAGCTTTCGCACTGGCCTCATCGACGCCCGCATAAACCCTGTACTGATTAATAACAGAATTCAAATAGTTTTCACCGGGAGTTACGCGTTCGTATGCATAACCCAACTTATAGCTTGGCTTGATCCCTCTCCTCTGAAATGCCTCATCCAGAATAGGTTTAATAATCTTCTCACAGGTTCCCGGAGGAATGGTCGTTTCTACAATTATCAAAGCATCCACTTTGCAATTAATGCTGATCGTGGTAATAGCATCTTTGAACGGTCCGATCAACACCTCATAGTCTGAGAGTTCGTTTTTTTCATCATACTCTTTTGCGACATCCAGGCTAACATCAACAATTACAATATCTGCCAACGAATAAGCGTAAGGATCATAGGTAGCATAAAGGTTCCCCTTTTCATTTACCGATTTGAAACCGGTTTGTATACTTTCATCAGCAGATACAATGGGAAATTCACCTTTATTTATAGAACAAATCTTCCAATACGAATCTTCATTGGGTAAGTCGATGCCTATGACAGTATAATTCTCCTTTTCTGTATTGGCAACGATCAATGACATTATAGATCCTACAAAACCCAGTCCTTGCACCACCACAATTTTCTTTCCTTCATGTTTGGCAACAAACTTGTCCAAATTGTCCTTGTCGGATACTGAGTCAGGAATAGGAAATTTTTCTCCGGTCAATAAACTTCCTGAGTATATCGTGTCAACTATCGTTTTCATAATTCATCTAAAATGGCCAAAATTTTTGAGGCCGCATTTCCATTGCCATATGGATTTTCAAAATTCCTTCCTATCAGATTTTTTGCCTTAACAATACCATCCAGGATCTCTTTTTTTTTATTATTCACATGTATCACATTATCACCTGCTAACCTGCCCATTTGTCGATTTCCAACATTTACTACAGGTTTATTAAAACTAGCTGCTTCAATTATACCGGACGAAGTATTCCCAACCAACAGTTCTGCATTTTTCATTGCCGTCAAATAACCGGCTTGCCCCAGATTTTCGACACATTTTATCTTTTGCTCATTTTGCTTTTCAAAGTTCAACAATACTTCTCTGATCGTCAATCCTGCCGTATCAGCATTTGGCAAGGTGCATAAAATATTCTCTTCAATTTCCTGAAGTGCTCCAACCAATTCTTCTGCATATTCTTTATTACTTCCAAAATTTAAGGTTTCCGGATGAAACGTACAAAGTACAAAAGGTTGATCAAGATTAAATTTAAATTGACTTTCAAACTCTTTACTGCTGTAAAGATCCATGTTAACCAAATTATCAATCCCCGGTGCTCCTACCACATGAATATTTTCATCAGACCCCGTAATCTCTTTCACCTTTTGGGCATGAATCTCATGACTTGTAAAATGTATACTGGCTAAAGAAGTTAATGCATGACGAAATTTATTATCAATCGCAGCCGGAGTAGACTCTCCTCCATGCAAATGCGCTAGTGGTATGTTAAAAGGAACAATAGAGGCTGCCGCAGCAAACATTTCATATCTGTCGCCCATTGCAAATACAAGATCAAGTTTATTGGAATAGTTATTCCAAATTTTCGAATAACCAGTTAGCGTTTTACCCATGTTTACGCTGATATCAACCGGAAGGTCATCATTTTCAAAACTTATTACTTTCTCTGCAATCGTAAATCCTGCCTCTTCTATCAATTTGTATGAGGATCCGAATCGCTCACTCATATGCATTCCACCGGCAAAGAGAAAATAATTGTGCTTATCGCTTTCTTCTATTTGCTTTAGCAACGGAAGATAAATTCCGAAGTCGGCTCGCGATGTGGTAATGAATCCTATATTCATCCCTTACTCAAATAATCTCGTTCTAAAATAAATTCGCAGAACTGCCAATCTAGTTCATCATCTATATCCACCGAATGAACACGATCCATAACGTACTTCTTTGTTTTTTCAAACGATCTTAACGAACCAAACTCTTTCAATGACAGCACATTGATAATGTATATTGCACCATTCACTTCAAATACCGTTGGTACATCCTGTCTTCTCCCAACCTTTCCGGCTGTTTTGGATAATGCAAGATATCCATTATCATTTTCTTCATGAAGCGAATAATAAGGATTCGATGAAGTTTCTACTACAGAACACACCATATCTATTTCATTATTATAAATCTCTAATGCCTCTTTTACATGCTTACTGTTGCGGAATGGAGAAGTAGGTTGCAATAAAATAATCTTGTCAATTGCTCTGCCTATATTTTCATAATATTCCAGAGCATGCAGAATCAATCCGTCGGAACCGGCTTCATCCGTAGCCAACTCAGGCGGTCTAATAAAAGGAACGGTCAATCCATAATCTTCTGCCACCTCCTTTATATTCGTGTCATCCGTGGAAATACAAATATTCTCATCATCAGTCAATTCTCTGGCAACATCAATTGCGTAGTGAATTAATGGTTTCCCGCTCAGCTCTTTAATGTTCTTTCCGGGTATTCCCTTCGAACCTCCACGCGCGGGTATGAGATAAAGATCGGTCATGAATCTTAATGCTAATCTAATTTAGAAATATAATAGGGCCCAAGAAATAAATGTTCAAGTCCGCTATTAAAGAAAGTGGTGAGTGCATCATCAGGGGAAAGCACAATGGGTTCTCCGTTGACATTGAAAGATGTATTCAAAACTATTGGAACGTCCGTTAGTTTTTCAAACTCAGAAATAATTTTATATAGATTTTCATTTACCTGTTCATCGACGGTCTGCAGCCTCGCTGAGCCATCCACATGTGTAACTGCCGGAATTATATCCCGCATCTCTTTCCTAACCTGTACCACCTGTTCCATATAATGACTTTCAAAGCCTTCCGGCACATCAAAGTATTTACTCGCGCTACCTTTCAGAGCCGAGGGTGCAAAGGGCCTGTATGATTCTCTATATTTAATCATCGCATTGATCTTGTCCTTCATATCAGATTTCCGCGGATCAGCAAGGATGGATCTATTACCTAAAGCTCTCTCACCAAATTCCATTTTTCCCTCGATCAAGGCCACTATGTCGCCGCCGGCAAGTATCTCTGCTACTTTTTTCTGCCATGCATCAGTTTTTGAATAGCTTATTTTCCTTCTTTTTAAGGTTATTTCAATTTCCTCTTCGGAATAAGAAGGCCCTATCAATGAGCTATTAAACTGATCATCTCTCGGGATATCGTGAATGTGATGAGATACATAAAGTGCTGCTCCAATACTATTACCAAGATCAGATGGAGCGTAGGAAACGTAGTAATTTTCAAATGGACTGTTTTCCAGGATCTTACCATTAAAAACACTGTTCATAAAGAAACCTCCGCTGATACAGAGATTTTTCATCCCCGTTTTATCATGAAGGTGCTTTAACATATGAAAACACACGTCCTCCGAAACCTGCTGCATCGCTTTTGCAACCGCATAATGCCAATCAGAAGGTTGATCATTTCTGCTTCCAACTTTTCCTCCCAGTAATTTAACTAATTTATCCGTGTACAAATTAGGCTGATCAATCCTGATTGCCTTATAATAAGATTGGTCAAGCTCGAAAAAACCGTTCTCCGTGAGCCCTATGGTGCTTTTGATTTTTTTGTAAATATCATCGCTGTCAACATCGAAAGCCGAAAGGGCCATCACCTTCCACTCGTCGCTGTCAATTTCATAACCAAGTAGTTCAGTGAATGTGGAATAAAACATTCCAAGAGAATTCGGTACATCAAGCTTTTGAAGTTTTTCGATTTTGTTACCCCTTCCGGCGCAGAATATTGCGGACTCGTGTTCCCCTCTGAAGTCGCAGGTTAGAATTGCTGCCTCTTCGAAATTAGAAAGATAAAATGCATTTGCTGCGTGTGCAATGTGGTGCTGGATATAATAAATCGAGCTCATGTTTTTATCCGCCTCGAACTCCATTTTAACCCAGTCGTGTTCTTCGCGAGGCAATAGCTTATAGAGGTTATCCGGGACTGTATAGAAGTACTCCCGCTTAAGAATTCTGGTACCTGAAGCTAATGGATTGAACTTATTCCACAAAGCTGCCGGATTCCATGCCTGCGTAAAATAGTCGCACTCCCCCATAGTAATTCCCGATTCACTCAAGCAGTATTCAATTGACCTTATAGGGAAATCTTTTGTTCTTTTCTGGCGGTTAAATCTCTCTTCCGCTGCTCCCGCGATCACCTTTCCATCTTTCACTATTGCTGCCGATGAGTTCAGCTCACCATGATTCAAACCAAGTACAATCATCAATCCTGTTTTAAATATTTTAAGAGAGGCGCAAAGCTAAGGATATTTGATAATTAATAATAAGGATCTTATTCAATATCCTCCCATGCCAATTGATGGTCCGCCTCCAAGTCCCGGGTAAGTTTTTTTCCGACAATCCTTTTAAGATCACCGGGCTGGATACCGTCTCCCGGTCTCTTCATGATTAAATCCTGTTGGTTTATAACGGAGCCTCCTGACATATTAGTTTTCAGATGAATGCTCTTTCTGGCAACAAGTTTTGTAGCCTCCTCTGAAGTCAGTATTTTTTTCTCGCCATCCCCCAACGCTAATTCAATGTTTCTAATACCCTTTACCAGAGTTAGCAGTTCGGTTGGATCGAGGGATGCCGCATGGTCCGGACCCGGCATTGTCTTATCCAATGTAAAGTGTTTTTCGATTACCATAGCCCCGAGGCTCACAGCTGCGTATGAGACTTCCACACCCAAGGAGTGATCGGAAAGTCCAACCGGCAAATTAAACTCCGCCTCCAGGGTTCTCATCGTATGAAGGTTCATGCTCTCAGGTGAAGCAGGATAATCAGAGACACAATGAAGCAGAGTCAAGGGCTCTATCTTATTACCATTTATAATGATACCGGAAGGACTTTGATCTTTCCAATACTTTCGAATCTCATCAATTGCATTTCTGATTTCAGATAGGTCAGCCATTCCAGTTGACAAAAGAATAGGCTTTGACCTCTTAGCTAAATAGGCTAAAAATGGAATATTGGTTATCTCACCCGATGGTATCTTCCAAAGATCTACAATGTCCTCAACCTGTTCTGCAGCATCTTCTGAGAATACAGAAGCGAGAAAGGCAATGCCAGACTCATCACAAAAATCCTTCAAAGAATGAAGATCGTCACTGCTTAATTCCACTTTTTCAAGCATATCATACTGAGTCTCTCCCTTTTCAGTGTTACGTTCCTGGTAGCTAGCGTTATTTGCCTTTTTTGTGGTTAAAGATGCGGTAATAAACGACTGAAATTTGACCATATCCGCACCTGATTCAGTAGCAGATCGGATCATTTCACGTGCAAGATCAAGATCACCATTATGATTTATTCCTGCTTCAGCGATTATAAGCGTATTTACCTTCAAATTGGTCTAGTTTTTGATATTATCCGGACATCATTCCCGGTCTGCCTGAAAGTGTAAAAAACTAAGAAGCACGCAAAATGTAGCAAATTGTTGAATTTTGCAAATCTTGTCGTGCGACTCTTAATTTTGAAAATATAGTTTAATTTGATTTATGCGCAAGTATCCAGCCTCAATTCAGTACATAAATGAGTATATTTGTTCATATCTCCGTGCTTTAGTCCATTTTCCGGTCAACTACATGTCTAAATCGTATACTTTAAGGTGTAATTAGGTAGGAGCAATATGAAAAAGTCGGTTATCGTGGCGATTATTTGTCTGTTCGTGCTTGGCATGAGTTTCCGTGGGCAAGCTCAAAGAAGAGAAAAAGATTTACTTCTGAAGGGAGAGATCGCGCTTGCCGAAGAAAAGTACAAGACAGCCTTACCCTATTATCTGCAATTATACGGCATAGACTCTACAGACGTCAAATACAACTTTTCACTTGGGCTGTGCTATTTGAATTCGTTAGCTGACAAGTATAAATCTATTCCTCATTTCGAACATGTTGCCAAAAACAAAGCAGAGTTCCACAGAGTGCATTATTACCTGGGGAAGGCGTATCATTTTACACATCGATTTGAAGAGGCCATCAGATCGTTCAAGATCTACAAGGGACAAATTCACAATGATAGGAATCCACCAATCTCACCTGAGGAGTTAGATCGGCTCATCAAGATGTGCAATATTGGCATATTCATGACCAGCAATCCGCTGAATAATTCGATCATAGCGATGCCGAATCAGATCAATACCAAATATGGCGATTACGTTCCGGTCATTTCTGCAGACGAATCGATTATGATATTTACGGCCAGGAGAAAAGGAAGCACCGGTTACAGGATCGATGATGATGAAAACTATTATGAAGACATATACTCCTCGGAGAATATAGATGGCGAATGGAGTCCCTCTAAAAAGGTGATTACGGTCAAAGACGATATCGTTGTCCGTAAGAAAAATATTTTTAGAACTGATTACTCGACAGTGATCAACACAGAGATACATGATGCAGCAATTGCATTATCAGCAGATGGACAAAAACTGTTCATATATAAAAGTGATGGCCGAAGATGGGGTGATATCTATGTTTGTGAAAGGCGTGGGAAAAACTGGTCTTCACCCAGAAAGCTCGGTGCCAATGTAAATACGAAGTATTGGGACGGACACGCATCTATCTCTGCAGATGAAAACACCTTATATCTCTCGAGCAACCGGCCTGGAGGTATCGGAGGCCGGGACATATATAAACTTGAAAAGTTACCAAACGGTACATGGGGAGAGGCAGTCAATTTAGGACGTTTGGTAAATACCCAATATGACGATGACGCTCCATTTATTCACCCGGATGGAAAGACTCTTTTTTTCAGTTCTAAAGGCCATAGTAGTATGGGTGGTTACGATATTTTTAGAAGCGTTTTTGAAAATGGGAATTGGAACGGAGCCACGAATTTAGGTTACCCGGTAAATACAGCGGATGACGACATCTATTTTGTTCTTGCGGCAAATGGTAAAACCGGTTATTTCTCCTCAGCCCGGTTTTCTTCTACAGGACATCAGGATATTTACAAAGTGAATATGCCTCTGAATTACGATGACATGCCGGTATTGACTTTATTAAAAGGGATAATTACAGCTGGTGACAAAGCTGTGGAAGCGAAAGTTATTGTAACGGATAATGAGACGAATAGAATCATTGGTATTTATCGCTCAAATTCTGTAACAGGTAAATACATGGTGATTATTCCGGCGAGTAAGGATTACAGCATCACCTTTGAAGCTGAAGGGTTGTTGTTTCATTCCCAAAACGTACATTTCACTGACCAAGACACATTTATCCAGATCATAAATAACATTGAATTATGCGATGATGAATACCAGGAGAAAATCGTTTTAAACAATATATTTTTTGAAGATGCCACCGCAGTTTTAAAATCTGAGTCAAAAAATGAATTGCGCAAACTGTACTCGCTTTTAGAAGATAACCCCTCGCTGATCGTTGAACTTTCTTCATCCATCAAAATGATTTCAACTGAATTCGATAAGAAATTAGCCGAGCAACGCGCAAAAGCAGTGTTGAAATACCTGATCCAAAGAGGGATTTTAGCTAATCGTTTAACGTCATCAGGTTTTAGTTCAGATGAGGAGGGCGTGCTGGTAGAAACGCTGGAATTGCATCTTATTGGTGGATTTATGGAAGATACTTACAGTCCTTGTATGCAGGATGAACTGGTCGTAAGAGAGTATACAACAATGAAGATTGATACTATTACCGAGGATCACTACTCCTATACAGACTCGTTAACCAAGGATTTCGTCGTTTCTGTAGACACGATCATGTTTGAAGACACCATGGTTATTCTCGAAAGAATACTTAGGATTGATACGCTATTCCAGCTTGTAGATAAAAGTAAATTAACCGATGACCAGATTCTGGATCTTATAATAGATGAAAAAGCGGATTTTAAACTTGCGGACAATCTTGAAGATTTTAGTTTACAAATTGAAGAGATGAGAAAGGAAGAGTTCTCAGATATGAAGGATTTGATTGGCCAGGTATTTTTACTGCCGGATATTTATTTCGACTTTGATCGGGACATTTTACGTGCGAAATCCAAGAAGATTCTGCAAAAACTATATCTGTTTCTTGACGAGAATCCTGAACTATTGGTTGAGATATCCGGACATACTGATTCAAAAGGTAATGACAACTACAACTTAACATTATCACAAAAACGTTCAAAGGTGGTAGTGAAATATCTCATTCAAAGGGGTATTCATCAGCGAAGGTTGGTAGCAAAAGGTTATGGGGAAACCAATCCACTCGCTTTGAACATGAATCCGGATGGAACAGACAATGAGAAAGGCAGGCAGCTGAATAGAAGAACAGAACTTCGAATCATTGGAATTAACAAAAGTAAGATTTACAGCGACGTGCTGATTGATTTTTCGGATCTAACCTACGTAGACAATTTGATTACGGATTATTCGGTCAATACAATATCCAATCTTGTTTTCAGAGTTCAAATAGGTGTGTTCACTCAGCCTGCTGACCATGTTGATTTTTCATTCCTCAAAATCCGTAAGATACAACGGGAACCACTTGGTAATGGCACGATAAGATTCACTGCAGGTGCGCTATCCACGCTTGAAGCTGCGGAATCTTTAAGAAAGGAGATAATTGAAGCTGGTGTAATTGATGCTTATATAGTTGCTTACTATAAGGGCAGGCTGATAAAGATAGACGAGCTGGATAAACTGTTAAGTGAATAGCGATTTAAGCGTAGCCGTACTGTAGATTCGTACTCTTCACCCCATTCAACAGAATATAGAAATTACTCGGATTATTTTGTTCCTTGATTTGTTCCGCAGTTTCGAGGTATGATTTTTTCATACCTTTTGCAAGAATCACATAAAGATTTACATCTGCTTTTTTCATGAACACTAACGCATCCGTGAGTAAACCTACAGGGGGGGTGTCTACGATGATATAATCATATTCTTCCTTGAATTCATCTATAAGATCTTCCATTTTCTCGCTGACAATCAATTCCGATGGATTTTCGGATCGTGGTCCTGCCAAAATTACATCAAGATTTTCTATATCAGAATGCTTAACCACTTCATGAATCTCCTTTCCCTCTTCCAGGTAGGAAGTCAGACCTACATGGTTGGTTAGTTTCATAGCAGATTGCAGTTTGGGTTTATGCAGATCCAATTCAAGTAATAATACCTTCTTATTTGACTTAGCTAAAATGCTAGCAATATTAATCGCGCAAAAACTCTTTCCCTGGTTTTTAACGCAGGATGTGATCACCACCATCTTACATTTACCGATTGAAGGTAAACTCTCCAATTTTATCCGGATCGCTCTGAATTCTTCTGCAATTACCGATGTAGACCTATTTTGAACCACCATATACTGAGCAGCTTTGTCTGTATTCTGACCAATAGTGCCCAAGATCGGAATACTTGATAGTTCACGAAGTTCCTTCTGATTTGATATCTTATTAACAAATAACCCTTGAATAAATATAACTACTAAAGCCAGAATTAAACCAACCCCTACCGAAGTATAAATAATCTTCGATTTATTTGGCCGTAGAATACCCATCGACCTGGCTCGCTCAACTACACTTTTTTCTGAGACAATCCCTGCTCTGGCAATCATCGTTTCAGATCTCATCTTCAGTAGGTGAACATAAATGTCCTCGTTAATATTAATTTTCCGCTGAATATTAAGCATTTCGCGCTGGGTCCTGGGAACATCATCAACCAATGCTATGTATCTTGCTATCTCACTCTCTTCAAATATTATCTGATCCTTTAAAACTTCTTTAGTATTTAGGATATACTGCAAGATATTTGCCCTCAATATCGCAATGGCATTATACAATCTTTCCATTGAAGGGCTGTTTTCTTGCCGATCCAACAGCGCTTTAATCTTAAACTTTTGTAGTCCAAATAGTTCGTCCAGGTAACCCATCAGGTATTTATCATCATCAACGCTAAATAACGATGTAGGCAGTGTAGCGGTATCCTCATTAGCTTCTATGTATGAATAGAGGAACTCCAATGACTTGATCTTCATTTCTTTTGACATTTTTGCTTTTTCATGTTTGGTCAGCTCATTAAAGTACAACTGCTGCTCATTGCTGATATCAATTACGTCTTCGCGCTTTTTGAATTGTTCCATCAGATTTTCTATACTGTCAAGGTTATAGATAACCTGGCTTAGTTGGGCATCAATAAAACTTACAGTATTCTTATTTACCAACCTTTTCGTTTCTAACGAATGTTCAATATAAACTACAGCTAACGTATCCAACACCTCTTTAGCGCGTTCAGGAAGTACGTCTTCTATACTAAGCTCAACTAAATTGGACCACTCTATGTTGCTCACTCTCAAGGCACCTAAATATTTAGCAACTAATGCATCCACACTATTGATTTGAAAAATGTAATCTACATTATTAACCCCTGCTTCACCACTAATCAATGCCTTGATTTTTGCTTTATCCGCAAAAAGGGTAATACTATAGTTTTCATTTACAAATGGGCGGTTGAAGAAGAGTTTTTCTGTGATAAAATTGTCATCCAACTCATAAGAAAGCTCATATCTAAACTCACTCTTTATTTTGAGTGTAAAGGGAAAGGCGTAGAACTTTGAATTAAATATTTCTCCTTCAACTTTAAACGGCAGCCCCTGATAAACTTCAAATGTATTCAGTTTGCCCTTAATGAAATAGGAAATACGAAGATCAAGCTTTGATAGAGTTTCCTCCATCAATTTATGAGATCTGATCACGCGCATCTCATTTGAAATAGATTCATAATGTGGATTGATACCAAGACCTTCCAATACGCTGGTTCTTAAGTCTGTACTATTAGATGGTTCTAATAATAAGGTAGACGAAACTGAATAAATTGTGGTAGATCTATGAATATAAAACTTCGCCGCAATCACAGCTATAACCACAAATCCAACAAAAAGGTACCAGTTTCGAAGAAAAACCAGAATTATCTTCTTAATGTCTTCTTTGTCAACTATTGCATTGTTCGTACTATTCATTCGAATTCAGGTTGTAGATACAGAAATTGACCAGCCCAATACGTGCGAGAAGTTGCAAGGATTATAATCATACAAAGCTACTAAATACGCATATTATAAAGAAATGGCTTATACCTACATTTTTACGCTTTATAATTGAAATAGTTGCCACATCAGGCTGGATTGTCTGTGCGCCAAAATACATGTCATGTAAGCCTTTTCGTCAATATAGTTGATAAATTTGTTTTCTATTTGATCAAGTATGCCTGCAAAACACTCTTTTCTTTTTTATCGTTCTTTGCCATATTGCAGTTCGTTCAGCGCAAAACTCATTCCAAATGACGATTGTGGGGAACAGTTTCGATCAGGCAAAAGCGATTGTGCACACACGGAGGCATAGTATACACCGGTGACGATAACCAATGATCTACCGGGTAATTCAATTGAAACCATCATAATTACGAACCCGGAAAAGATATTAGTTTCCAATAGTTTTACGAATGCCAACGGATGCAGTATTTACGACTCGATTGTCATCGATGAACCGATCAATGTCATTGCCGATTTCACGACGGATGTAGACGCAGCATATTTATCTCAGGGAGGATAGATACAATTCACTAATAATTCCACGGGCTCAAATGAATTCAAAATATATTATTGATATGAGCAATCAACCTAAAGGAATTCTCTACACAGATATAAAAACTGACAAATACGATGTTTGTAAGATGATTTATTTGGATTGACTAAATTGAGCTATTATATTACTTTTACAGATTGTCTTAACATTACGGAAACGAAATGAAAAACTTCTTGAAACCAAAATTAGTTTTCCTCTTCGTTATGCTTTTCAGCATCCCATTGATAGTCAAAGGGCCCGGCCCTCCTCCTCCTCCTCCAAAAAAAGGCAAAGTCTTAACAATCCCAATAGATGGTGGTATAGGAATATTGTTAGCGGCCGGTGCTATATACGGTATTAAAAAGCTGTATAGTTTTAAGAAGAAGGTAAACTAGAGCGCCACGACCTTTCTTGTTGCGAACGGCCATGTTTAATTCCCTAAAACCAGCAATTAGATTTCTAACTTTTGCTTTGTTACTCTACTTAGCTTGGTTTGTAATTTATGACCTCTGGCTAAATAAAAACAGTTCAATTGATAGCTTAGTGATTGCTAACATGGTATTTCTGGTGAAAGAATTGCTGGAGTTATTAGGCTATTCTGTCACTACCAGAGCCCATTCGTTGACAATTGAATCCACCGGAGGAATTATTATAGGAGGTCCCTGTAATGCCATTCCTCTCTTTGCATTGTTTACCGGATTTCTGATCGCCTTTCCGGGTCCGGTTATAAAGAAACTCATCTTTATTCCGATTGGCTTGCTTTCCATTCATATTTTGAATCTCGTGAGGGTGACCATATTGGCAATGATCCAATACCACGCACCTCAATACTTAGAATTTAGCCATAAATACACGTTTACGATCATTATTTATGGATTTATTTTTTTACTGTGGATGTTGTGGGTGACCAGGTACAGTACGGCCAGAAGTTCTAAGGTTAAAATAGATGAAAGCAATTAAATATAGCCTTGTCATATTCTGCATCCTGACTTTATTCGGCCTGGGCTTTTTAAGAGATATAATATTCCTTGATTTAAACTATTTCCTAACCAACATTTATGGAACTAACCAACATTCCTTTATTGGAGGGTCAAGTCTCGATATAAAATCTGCGGTTTATAACTCTGTGTTCATTGCTAAATGGATTTGGACCTTACTCTTTAGTTTTTTCTATTTAGTTCTGGCCTGTGCCGCCATATTCCTTGTTTTTCGAAAATCTATTTATGTAAAATTTACAGCGCTTTTGTTTGTGGCTATATTCTTATTTTCAGCAGTTATTACTTTAATAAGCGCTTACTTAGGATTTTACGAACAGGGATTTACGGTTGCAAGACGTTTGATGGAATTCATCCAATCTCCGATCATGGTAATGATCTTGATTCCTGCTTTTAAACTTATTAAAAGAAAATCATATATCCAAAGATCTGTAATCTAGATTTAATCACATGGCCGAGCCTCCACATACATCAGAATATTCAAGGTCTTCCGTTCATCCTGCCTTAATGACAGTTGCTTTTTTGGAAGGTTTCATTGTCCTTGCTGTTGAATTGATCAGCGCCAAGATGATCGCACCATTTTATGGGGTATCCCTAATTGTTTGGGCAACTGTGATCGGAATCACACTGGCTAGCTTGACAACCGGTTATTTTATTGGCGGTTTTCTTTCCAAACTCGATGGATCCAAAGCAATCTTATTCAGAATATTACTTTTTTCAGCGTTGATGATGGCATTGATGCCACTTATTGCTCAATCGATTTTGTACTATTTTGATCGTTTTGGACTAAGCAATGGAATCCTCTTATCCGCTTTTATTCTCATTTCACCTAGCTTGATCTTACTGGGTGCTACCTCACCTATCCTTATACAACTTGTCACGAAAAACGTTGACCGCTCCGGGAAAGCTGCGGGAAACATTTATGCGATCTCAACAGCAGGAGGAATCCTATCAACTTTCTTGTTTGGATTTTTCATCATCCCAGAATGGGGATTGAGAATACCCGTACTGGTCCTGGCTTTTTTACTATTTGCAGCGAGCCAGCTTCTTCTATATCAGAAAAAACAAATATTATTTAGCGGTATCATCCTTAGCCTTACCATATTGATCTCATTCATGATAATCAGACCTAATGATCCTGTTTTGAAATATGGATTAAAACTCTTTGGTAAAGACTTTTCAGATAGAAATAATTTTCACCTGCTGCTGAATTCCGAAGGATTATTGGGCCAGCTAAAAGTCCTTGATCATTTCGAAGAAGATGACAGTGTCACCATCCATCGACAGTTATTAATCAATGGGATTCCACAAACATATGTTTTAATTGATTCGGGTATGACTTCTTATTGGCAATATGTTCATACGATCGCAACATTGTCGACCTTGATTATTGATAAATCGGAGGCATTACTCTTTGGATTTGGAGGAGGAAGTTTGGCTCTTGAACTCATTGAACAAGGATTTAAAGTAGACGCCGTTGAGATCGATAATCGTATGTGGGAAATAACGGAACAATATTTTGAATTGGATAAAGAAAATACGACCATGATCATTGACGATGCCAGACATTACCTTAAAACAACGAATAAGAAATATGACATCATCATATTTGACCTTGCAAGTGCTGAGGTGCAACCATCCTATGTTTTTACTCTCGAAAGTTTCTTAGAGATGAGTGATCTTCTTGACGAGAATGGGATGATAATAATTAATGAATTTATATTAAACTCTATTTCATCACGA
>JACZTA010000019.1:0-11163 GCA_022573915.1 Bacteroidota bacterium
TCAGAGTTGCCTTTGGTATTTTCTGGGCCTTTTTGTTTTCTTGTGCTGATGATCGCTGAGATGATTCTTGTATTTTGGGTTTACTAGTTAGTAGGTAAAATGAGATTTCGATCTTCTTACGGACAGAATCTTCTGCAGCACTCCAGGGAAGTAGCCAATATGTGCGCGATCATGGCGGCAGATTTTGGAATCAATCCGAAGGTAGCAAAGAGAGCCGGCCTGTTGCACGACATAGGAAAGGTGCCGGATGAGGAACCTGAACTGTCTCACGCATTATTAGGAATGAAGCTGGCTGAAAAACACGGTGAATCTGCGGCGGTTTGTAACGCGATCGGTGCACATCATGATGAGATCGAAATGGCCTATACGATATCTCCTATTGTACAGGCGTGTGATGCAATTTCGGGTTCACGGCCCGGGGCAAGACGCGAAACCATGGAGATCTATCTGCAAAGGTTAAAGGAATTGGAAGATATTGCACTTGGTTTTCCGGGAGTGGAGAAAGCTTACGCCATACAGGCAGGACGAGAACTCAGGATCATCGTTGAAAGTGGTAAGATAAATGATAAGGATGCGGAGGATCTTTCCTTTAAAATATCCCAGAAGATCCAGGAAGAGATGCAGTATCCGGGCCAGATCAAAGTAACGGTGATAAGAGAAACGCGCGCTGTTAGTTATGCAAAATAATTTCGTGTTGTCTGAGAATTTGAGAAGATAATTTATATGGATTTCATTAAAGAACTGCGTTGGCGGGGAATGATCCAGGATGTGATACCCGGTACGGAAGAATTGCTGGCCAAAGAAAAAACGACCGGTTACGCAGGATTCGACCCTACAGCAGACTCACTTCATATAGGGAGCTTAGTACCATTGGGTATGCTCCGGCTGTTTAAGTCTGCAGGCCATCATCCTATTGCGGTCTTAGGGGGTGCAACAGCCATGGTAGGTGATCCTTCAGGTAAATCTGAGGAAAGAAAATTGCTCGATGAAGAAACCATAACAAAGAATACAGAAGGAATCAAGGAACAGATTACAAGGCTATTAAATAAAGACGGGTCGGATGATAATGTAGAGATCCTGAACAATTATGACTGGTTTGGAAAGATGACCACGTTAGAGTTCCTTCGGGATGTCGGTAAATACCTGACCGTAAGTTACCTGCTGAGTAAAGGTTATATCAAAGAGCGGTTAAAGACTGAGATTTCTTTTACTGAGTTCAATTATGCGTTGATACAGGCATACGATTGGCATTGGCTGGTTGAAAACAAGAACTGTGTGGTTCAGATGGGTGGCTCAGATCAGTGGGGAAATATCACAGCCGGTACAGAGTTGATTCGAAAGAAAACAAGAAAAAATGTATTTGGCGTAACGGCTCCTTTGATCACCAAGGCAGATGGGAGCAAGTTTGGAAAGACTGAGGAAGGTAATATCTGGCTAGATCGAAAACGTACTTCTCCTTATAAGTTTTATCAATTTTGGATGAACACCTCGGATGAGGATGCATATAATTATGTCAAGATTTTTACACTGCTGACAGAACAAGAGGTGGAAGATCTGAAGAAGCAGCACGATGCTGCTCCCCACGAACGAATTTTGCAGAGTGCATTGGCAAAAGAAGTTACGACGTGGATACATTCTGAAAAGGACTATGAACTCGCAGTAAAGGCATCGGAAATACTTTTTGGAAATGCTACTACGGAAGCATTAAGATCTATATCAGAAGCGGATCTGCTTTCAATATGCGAAGGGGTGCCTCAAAAATCCATACCACTTGCAGACTTCGAAGCAGGCATGGAGGTCATTTCCTTCCTCGCCGACAGTACTAATATTTTTCCTTCCCGGGGAGAAGTGAAGCGGTCATTAAAAGAAGGTGGGATCAGTATCAACAAGGAAAAGGTCCAGGGCGCTGAAACGACGATCACGAGTAAGGATCTTCTGAACAATAAGTATCTCTTGGTACAAAAGGGGAAGAAGAACTACTTTTTGGTTATTGCGGAGTAACCAACTTCAAAAATCGCCGTTGGATATTTGCTAGCGCGCGTTTGCAATGCGTGCCATGCTCGCGCGCGCTTGTAGCGCGTGCGTAAATTGTTGCTCCAACTGGCACTGTTGCTTTGCCTCCCTTTGTCTGCACCGCGTAGTTACTCGCTTAATCCCGTTGTCTGAACCTTGATTCACTTGATTAGAAAGGATTTGCCAGATAGCTGTCCCGATCGTTGCAGGATAATAAACGCCCGCTCACCATTCTTCAAAATTTTAAGCTTATAAATATTACTATTTTGTAAAATATCTACTCTTGGAGTACAGTTAGAAATAGATTAAAAATTCATAAACATTAACCTATGAAGAATATAGCCATGGTTGTCTCATTCTTTGCCATTATTTTATCAGGAGTCTCTCTGTATTTTTCCAACTTTCGAATATCCAATATCGATTTTAAATGTGGGCTACAAATGGAAATAAAGGAATATGAAAGGAACAGATTGGATGTTTACCTGCCATTTAGTTTTATTAATAAATCAAATATGGCTGGCAGTGTAATAGATGTTAGAATTAGTTTGAGCCCGACGGATTCTGATATAATCCAGCTCGACACATCCTTAAAGATAGATGCGCATTGGAATGAGATTTGGTTCAAAGCCTCAGAAGTAGTGGATTCGACAGGGAGGAAGAAACTCGTTAACAGGCCTCTACATCAAACACATATAATAACACTCATCGGAAATTCTGCAGAATATCAATATGTAAATTTTTATCCCCTAAGGTCTAAATTTCGTTTGGAGGAAGGAAGATATTTCATTGAAGTTTCTATTCTTACTGACTATAAATCGGAATGGATAAGTAAAGAATACTACTTTGACTATGAAGTAATGAATAAATCAAAGGCTTACCTGGTGGAACTATAATATATGTAACGATAGTATGTCTCGTCCTAAAATAGGTTTACACTAAAAGTAACCTAAGAATGGAAAGATATTCAAAAAAGTACTCATCAAAGTGGCAGAGTCAATACAGCGAGGATTTCAAACGGCTTGTTGTCAATGACTTCTTAACAGGAACCTTAACTCGAAGAACGGTAGAACATAAATACAATCTTGGTAATTCAAGATTAACTTATTGGCTTAAAGCATTTGGCCATGAAATCCCAAAGCTGGGATTATTACCTTTAGAGATCATGCCGAATTCACCCAAAACAAATAAGAATCAAAGTACTTCAGAGGCTGAACTTAAAAAGGAACTTGAAGATGCTAAGCTATTAGCCGAGGCATACAGGAGAATAATAGAAAAAGCCGAACAGGAACTAAAAATTAACATCAGAAAAAAGTCCAATACCAAGTAATCCTAGAGATGAAGGACAAATATCGGCACGTGGGACTAAGCCGATTTTGTCGATTACTTGGAATCACCCGTCAAGCATGGTATCAACATTTTTGGCATGTAGAATCTGCTACGATTGAGCAAGAGCTGGTCTTGAAGCAAGTGCTGGAGATCAGGCAGAACCATCGTTATATGGGTGGCCGGAAGCTTTATGAGAAGCTACAGCCATTTATGATAAACCATCAGATCAAAATGGGTAGAGATGCCTTATTTGATCTTCTATCAGCCAACCGCCTACTGGTAAGGAAGAAGAAACGAAATATCTATACTACCCAGTCCTTTCACTGGCTGCGCAAATATCCTAACTTGATAAGAGATCTTGTTCCTGGCGGGCCTAACCAGTTATGGGTAAGTGACATCACCTACTGGAAGATCAGGCTCGGTTATGTCTATATAAGCTTTATCACAGATGCCTATTCTCGCAAAATAGTCGGATACCATGTAGCAGAAACATTAGAAGCTGTTGAAACACTGGAAGCCTTAAAGATGGCTTTCGCCGGATGTAAGAAAGAGCCTGAAAAATTAATACATCATTCGGACAGAGGGATCCAGTATTGCAGTAGCCCCTATGTAAAGCTATTGCGGGACAAAGGAATACAGATCAGTATGACGGAAAATGGAGACCCTTTAGAAAATGCTATCGCAGAACGGTTAAATGGAATTATTAAGCAAGAATACCTCTACGACTATACACCCAAAAGCCTCAAACAGGCAAAGGAGATATTAGCTTCTTCTGTTGAACTCTACAATAAGGATAGGCCTCATGAAAGCATCGGATACCTCACACCAGAAAATGTTCACATTAATCACTTAAAAACTCAAAGACTATGGAAGAACTATTATTCAAATAATCGTAAACTTGTAACCATATTACAGGACGAAAAGTAAACTGTAAACCTATATCAGGATTAAATCTAAAACCGTAAACTTTTTTTAGGACGGCACAGTATCTAAAAAGATGAAAAAAACTCGCTCGCGCGCGTTTGCAACGCGTGCTCAAAATGTTACTCATTCGGTTATTGTTCTTTTTACCTCCCTTTGTCTGAACCTTGATTCACTTGATGTGAAATTATCAAAGAATTGGTTTCTTTTTAACAGAACCGGGTTTAAATGAAGCCCTGATCTACTTACACAATTAAGGACACCACCCTCCCGCCACCCTGTAGTTTATCGATTTTTTAAATATTTCTCCAGATCAAATGAGTAACCGTGAACTAGTCATAGTCATCCTGTATTCAAGTGAATCAAGGTTCAGACAATGGGTTATCTATAAATCCCTTTTCCTTATCAGCCTGAACGACCAATAGATCATATTCAGGAATATTCCCATAAAGATGGTCATCCCCCAGGTTCTGGGATGTTCAAATGGGTTGATGATTCTGTCACCAATATCATACATCAGGTTGAAAGGCTGGGTGATAATATCCCAACTGTTCCATCGAAGATACCTGCCGATATAAATTCCAAAGCTTCCTAAGAATATTAGTCCGATTGAAATGATAGTTGCCCACGTCTTAGTAATGGACTTCTCAATTATATTCTGAAGATCCCAGAGGCTTAAGAATCCGAATAATAATCCTGTCCAGGCAAAGGAAAGAATCAAAACCAAATCGAACCAGAGCGGCATGCCTACCTTGAGACGAAGGTGAAATAGATCTGTCAGAATGTACGGTGCATTGGGAAAGAACAGAAGCCAAAAAGTTAAGAGTATAAAGATTGTGATCTTGTTCTTCTGAATCTTAGGCTTAAGAATTGCCAGGCTGGTAAAAGCCCACGGAATGAATGCCAGGAATAAATTCCAATTCAGGAATAGAAAAGTCTTTGAATCTGTGTAGACCATTCTAAAAATAGAGAATCCAAAACACGCGATCGTAAATACCCCAAGGAATAGCGTCTCGTTAAGTCTGTTATGTTCCCTAAGTAATTTTAGCATGATTTAGATTGATTGGAAAAAATCGTAGTAATCCAATAATTAATCCAAACATTTAATCTAGCTGACGGGTTTACACCTCTCATAGTTGCTTTTAAAAATTTCAGCTTCAAGCAAATCCTTCCTAATCATGTAAATCACGGTTCAGACTTCCATCAACCAAATCCTTCCTAATCAAGTAAATCATGGTTCAGTCTTCCATCAAGTGAATCAAGGTTCCTATCCGTATTAAAACAGATAAATCCAAACAAATACAAAATCTATGATTTTTGGTACACGCCAAATGAGAAGTCCGGCTGTACTCCGGTGCTGAGAAATTCATCCTCTTGCTTAAAAAGCTTCTCCAATAGTTGAGTTGTTTCAATATTATCTTCAAGGAAATTGTGGGCGATGTCCTTTAGCAGCAGGTGCAGTATGTTCCCTCCCATGGCTGAATACTCCAACTCAGAAAGTTGACTTCTTAATGCAGGCAGTATTCTACCGGATTCAACAGCTTCTGATGGATCAGAGAGTATCATCCTGAATAACCCGGGCCTGTATTCTCTTTTCTTGATGAGATTGGTTTTCCATTTCTTTCTAAAGGACTCAGGCATGTCAGCTAACAGCTTATTAACTTTTTGGAGCTGTTCCTTTGTCCATTGAAATCTTGCAGGTCCGGTGTACTCATTGATGATAAGAAGTCCATCATTCTTCAAACTACTTTTCGCGCTATCTATGATCTTCTCGACATTCTTGAAATGATGTAAGCTGGAATTAAAATAAACCAGATCATATTTTTCCTGACCAAACAGGTAATCATAGATATCCTGAGTAAAGAAATTAATTTTCTTTTCTAATCCTTGCTTTCCGGCATCTTCTTTTGCAACCCGGATATTTGCTTCGACAATGTCAAATGCTTCGATGATTTGAAAATTTCCCAGGCTCGCAAATTTTAATTCAAGATGGCCTTCACCGCAACCCGGCATTAATGCACACAGATCTGACCTGCCATCAAAATACTTTTGCAGGATATAATTTTCGATTTCCCGGTTTGGATCACCGGTGATCTTCTCGTTCCATCTCTGCTTGACCTGCGGCAGGATCCACCAGTGAGCAGGCAGGATATTTTCATCCCAGGTACTGATCACTCTTTTCTTGCCGGAGAGTGAGAGCTTGCTAAGGAAGAAGGACCCGGTTTTCTGAGAAAGTCTTTGATTCAGATCGACCAGATCACCTTTTGTTATCCATGCAGCCATAAAAATCTCAGATAAGGGGGGCAGTTTCTTGTTTTTCTGCAGCTTGTTCTATTCCTAATGCTCTGAGTATGGTTGAAGCTTTTAATAAACTCTCTTCATATTCCATTTCAGCATCGGAATCATATACGATCGCACCGCCCGTTTGAAGGGAAAGATAATTATTCCTCGTGTTTAGGAGGATACTCCTGATAACCACATTAAAATTAAAATCTCCACCGGGCGCTATATACCCGACTGAACCCGAAAACAAACCTCGTCGCACCGATTCGTATTGTTCGATCAGCTCCATTGCCTTCACCTTTGGAGCTCCCGTCATCGATCCCATTGGAAATGCATCCAAAATTATTTCAGCAGGCGTGATCTTATCTTTTAATGTTCCGCTAACGGTAGAAATCATCTGATGAACTCCTTCAAAAGGATAAATACCAAATAACTCATCCACCTTTACAGTTCCCGGTTTGCAACTCTTTGCCAGATCATTTCGAACCAGGTCAACGATCATGATGTTTTCCGCCTGGTCCTTTTTAGAATTCCTGAGCGTATCAATCATCTGCTTGTCTGAGATATCGTCTTTACCACGGGCGATCGTTCCCTTCATCGGTTGAGAAATTATTCTATTACCGGTTCGTTTCAGAAAACGCTCCGGACTTGTGCAGATCAGGTACTTATCATTGAGCTTATAAAATGAAGAGAAGGGTGCCCTCTGTCTCTCATTTAATACCCTGTATATTGTCGCTGCAGGGTAGTCGAAATCTTCAATATAAAACTCCTGGCAGAAATTTAGTTCGTATACGTCACCTTCTATGATGTGTTGTTTTATTGCTTCTACCTTTTGAATATACTCGGACTTTTCGATTCGTTTCTTTAAAGTCAGATCTCTCGGAGTAAAAGAAATGTTTGGAATGTCAATGGCTTCGATCTCATCCAATATATGCTGTTGGTCAATGCCATTTTCCTGACAAGTGAGTTCAAATTCGCCTGTTTTTAATTGTTTAACCGCGATTAATATCTCCGGTTTGAAAAAATGAAGTTCCGGCATTCCAATACCATCTCGATTTTTAGAGTGGAGTAGGGCTTTGCCTGTTTTCCTATTGATCTCTAAATAATTTTTCAGGTCGTAGCTTAAAAACCCGAACTGCCACCCATCATTGTGGAATTCCTTCCATAGATTTAAAGCATTACCATCGCTTGACTTGATCTGATCCTTTGCACCGCATGCTGCCATGAATTCGTACTCGTTATTTTTATAAAGGCTGTAGAAATTATTATCCAGAAGACAAAAGGTATCAAATTGCTTCGCCCACAGGACTGCCTTCTGCTTGAATTTGACTAATCTGGATTTGGAAATAAGCATAGCGATAATCGATCTCGATCATAGAGATATTTACTTCAGTAAAGTTAAAATAAAATAGGCAGAGAAGTTCTGCCTGGGTTAGATGATGGACTCTGCTGTTCTCCGAATGATTTGTTCCCTGGCGGGGCCAATTGAGATCATAGGGATTTTAATATTGAGTTCTTTCTCAAGGTATTCCAGATAATCTTCAAGTAATTCAGGTATGGAATCTTTTATCTCAGTATTCCACCCTTTGATGGATTTATATACCGGGGTGATCCCATATTTATGCAGGTCATAAGGCACTCGGTCCACTCGCTCAGTTTTATTATTGTTTAACTCGTGTTTGTCCAGGTCATAGTGAGTACACACCTTAATCTCATCGAATTCATTCAGTACATCCACCTTGGTAAGAATCATTTGTGTCGCACCATTAAGCATGATACTATACTTCAAAGCAGGAAGATCTATCCAGCCACATCTTCTTTCCCTTCCTGTGGTAGCACCAAATTCGTTACCTACTTTACGAAGTAGTTCTCCTGTTTCGTCATCGAGTTCAGAAGGGAACGGCCCGTTACCTACTCTTGTGCAATACGCCTTTGCGATACCAATAACGTCTCTGATCTGATTGGGTGCGATTCCCAAACCAATACATGCGCTGGCCGATATCGTATTAGAAGAAGTTACATAAGGGTAGGTACCGTAATCAATATCTAAAAGTGTTCCCTGGGCACCTTCTGCCATGATCTTCTTCCCGGCAATTATCTGATCGTTGATATAATGCTCGCAGTCGATAAGATTTAACGACCTGATAATTTCAACAGCTTCCTGCCATTCGGATTCAAGAGGAGCTAAATCAAATTCAAAATTGTAATTTTCTAAGAGTGCCTTATGTTTATTGACCAGAAACTGGTAATCATCATTAAATGATTCTAATAATAAGTCTCCCACTCTAAGACCGTTTCTACCGGTCTTATCCATATAGGCCGGGGCAATTCCTTTAAGTGTTGAACCAATCTTGGATTTTCCTTTCGCTTTTTCAGCAGCGGCATCCAAGAGTCGGTGAGTTGGAAGTATGAGGTGGGCTTTCTTTGAGATTAATAGACGGGATTTAACATCTATTCCGAGGGTGATCAGATTATCGAGCTCGGCTCTAAATACAACTGGATCTATTACCACACCATTCCCGATCACATTTATTATATGATCATTAAATATACCTGAAGGAATGGTATGCAGCACGAATTGCTGACCATTTAGTTTGAGTGTATGTCCTGCATTGGGACCTCCCTGGAACCTTGCAATAATATCGTAATCGGTTGCGTAATAGTCTACGATTTTTCCTTTGCCCTCATCGCCCCATTGCAACCCCAGAATAACATCGACAGCCATTATATACTAGCAGAAAATTATTAATTGTTAAGTATAATGATCTAAGAGTTAAAATTCGCTACAGCGTCTTCAAAAGAATTAAAGGATTTGAAAACTGTATTGAGTTTAGTAACCAATAGTAATTGGGCGAGTGTGTCGGGTACATTAATCAATACCGCATCACCGCCTATCGTTCTTGCTTTGGTCAGGATCTTGATCAATAATCCAAGACCTGAGCTATTGATTATTTTCACTTCACTAAGATTCAACACGAAATTCTGACAATTACTTTCAATCTTTTCATTGATGTGATTTAAGATATCGCTTTCAGGAGGAGGTTGAGTTAAAAAACTCCCCGAGAAGTTAACCAGGTGAATTGAATCTTTATCTTCAAAAGTGAATTCCATAGCTTTAGGTTTTGGAAATTTATCCCAATTAAAAAATTAATTTACAAAGTTATGAAATTAGAGGACTCTTAGGTAATATGCGTTAATTAGTAATATACCTACACACACCTGTGAAATTAAGAGGAGGTTTTTTTCTTTTTTACTTTCCTTTCTGCCCCGTCCGATTCCTGCTCTAATTCCCTCTTTTTCTGACAGTTGCCACAGATGCCATATAGGTTCAGGGAATGATGAGTAATCTTGAAATTCAATAACTCGCCCATCATACTTTGTATTTGTTGTATCCTCGGATCACAAAATTCAACTACCTTCTTGCAATCGGCACAAATGATATGGTCATGCTGTTTGTATCCATAGGATTTTTCATACTGGGAAAGATTCTTTCCAAAATGATGTTTTACCACGAGGTCACAGGACAATAAGAGATCAAGTGTATTATATACCGTCGCCCGGCTGACCGCGTAATTCTGGTTTTTCATATGTATATATAGCGACTCCGCATCAAAATGATCTGCCCTGGAATATATTTCCTCCAATATGGCAAATCGTTCAGGAGTTTTTCTCGAAGACTGTTTTTCCAAATGTGCAGCGAAGATGTTCTTTACCTCGTTTAGTACTACATCTGTTGTTTTAGTATCCATATTATACTACTTCAATTTTAGTAACTGACGAAATTCCGGTCAGTACTTTCAGTTTCTTTATCAGTTTATCCAGATCTGTTGTCGTATTGACAAATAAAGTGATTCTTCCTTCAAATTCACCATCTTTTCCCTCGATGGTGATCGATTGTATATTAATCTTTAAGTGACCTGAAATAACTTTAGTAATTCGATAAATAGTTCCGGGTTCATCCAGTCCGGTGATTTTCAATCCGGTCAGGAAGGCAACCTCATGCTGGTCGGTCCACTTTGTCTTAACGATCCTATTCCCGTATTTAGACATCAACTCGATTGCGTTTCTGCAATTTGTCTTGTGTATCTCGAGATCATTTTGAACCTTTTTACTTTTCCTTGTTTTGCTTTTATCTCCTTCCGTTATGATAGCCACAATTTCATCTCCCGGAATAGGCTCACAGCAATGGGCAAGGTCGTAATTAATGTTCTCCTCTTCGCTGCCAAAAGAAAGTAGGTTAGCATTCTTTAATAACGTATCCTTTATCTGACTGTCAATTGCCATTTGGTCTGTTCCCCACACGCGCTTCTTATAGATCAGTTTATCATTGACGATCTTAAAATTGTTAAAGTCCTCTACCTTTATGTTGCCTAAGGCTATATTGGAGAACAGATCTGTATCGGTTACTTGATGATATGCCTTCTTCAACTCAAGCAGGTTACCACGGTTAAACGTGACCTTATACTTTTTGAATTTCTTTTCCAGGATCTTTTTACCCTTTTCAGCATGTTCCTTCTTTTCTCTTTTAAGAAAATCTACAATACCGGTTTGGGCTTTTGATGTAACTACGAAGTCGAGCCAGGTTTCTTGTGGTTTCTGAACCGCAGAAGTAATGATCTC
>JACZTA010000019.1:11173-23378 GCA_022573915.1 Bacteroidota bacterium
GCCATTACTCATTTTATGATTAAGTGGCATCAGTTTATAATTGACCTTTGCTCCAATACATTTCAATCCAATATCGGTATGAATTTCAAATGCCAGATCCACGGGGGTGGCATTCTGTGGCAAGATCTTTAAATCGCCCTTTGGTGTAAAAATATATATCTCCTCCGAAAACAGGTTTAACTTAATATTGTCGAGGAACTCCAGGCTATCGGGTTCAGGGTTTGCCAGTATCTCATGTATTTTCTTTAACCAGAGGTCCAGGCCTGAATCGAATGAGGACTCTTTATATTTCCAATGCGCTGCGATCCCTTTTTCGGCAATTTCATTCATTCTCTCTGAACGAATCTGGATTTCCACCCACTTACCTTTTGGCCCCATAACAGTCGTATGCAATGCCTCATAACCATTTGATTTGGACATGGAGATCCAATCGCGCAGCCTGTCTGGGTTGGGTCTGTACAGGTCGGTTACGAGAGAATAGGCTGTCCAGCAATCTGCCTTTTCAGTTTCTTCAGCCGATTTCATAATGATACGGATAGCGAAGATGTCATATACATCGTTAAATTCAACCCCTTTGGTTTTCATCTTATTCCATATAGAATAAATTGATTTTGGCCTGCCAAAAATCTCAAAATCGAAACCTTTTAAACTCAGTTCCTGCCTGAGAGGGGTGATAAATTCCTTTATATACAGGTCTCTTTCCTTTTCACTTGCTTTCAGTTTTGAGGAGATACTCTTATAGGTATCCGGCTCGAGATACTTCATTGCCAGATCTTCAAGCTCGGTCTTGATCGCGTAAAGGCCCAATCTATATGCTATGGGAGCGTAAAGGAACAGCGTTTCCGACGCAATCTTCAACTGCTTATGTTCCTTCATCGCATCGAGAGTGCGCATATTATGAAGGCGGTCAGCGATCTTGATCAATATCACCCGGACATCGTCTGCCAGGGTCAATAGAAGCTTCCTGAAGTTCTCAGCCTGCATAGATTCAGTTTGGCTGGATACCTTCGAAATTTTTGTTAGCCCTTCAATAATCTCACTGATCTTGGTTCCAAACTCATTCCTGATATTCTCGATTGAGATATCCGTGTCTTCTACTACATCATGAAGGATTGCACTAATAATTGATACAGATCCTAATCCAATTTCTTCTGCAACGATCTGAGCGACGCTAAGTGGATGGAAAATATACGGTTCGCCCGATTTACGCCGCATCGTTCTGTGCGCTTCCAGGGCATAATTAAAGGCGGCTCTTATTTGATTTATATCTTCCCGCTGTATCTGAGGCATGCTCGCCCGGAGCAAACGCTTATATCGAGATAAGATTTGCTGCTTTTCAAACGCAACTGGAGTTAATTGTGCCATAAATCCTTATTAAATTACTGTACTTAATTTAATAAATTCAAAGTTACGAAAGTTCAATAAACCGATTAATTATTGAATATATATGTAGCCTGATTGAATCTCATGAGGAACCGGCATTTCAGTTTGATTTATTTTGAAAGAATTTAAATAACTTTGCGAACTTGCGGGTGTGGCGGAACTGGTAGACGCGCTAGGTTTAGGACCTAGTGTCTTTGACGTGGGGGTTCGAGTCCCTTCACCCGCACGGGAGAAAGCATGAAGCATGAAAATGCTTGACACATGGTAGAACTTTCGAGCCATTCAGCCATGTAGCCATTTAGCATGCGTATTTATGCGGAAGCATCAAAAGTAGGTCATCACAATCGGAAGAATAACTTATCTTTAAAACTAACGTTGGTTATGAAAACAAAACTGAACATATTATTTTTAGCAACAATCGTTTCATTTTTTGTTAGTTCGTGCGCACAGACATGTGATGATATTAATGCCCTCAACGACGGTGAAGTAGGGAATTGTGAATATGACGTGCAAGACCCCGTTATAGTTAGTTTTAATCTTAGTGATATGACCCTTGCCATTGGTGCGACACTCACTTTGCAGTTGGATGGAACAGATAATGAGGACCTTTATAGTTTGCGTATCCTTGCCTATAATGATGATTGTACCAGCTGTTCTGCAGAAATTGTGTACGAAGAGTTCAATATTTTCCTTCGCACATATAGTACCTCTCAAACTTGGGTGATCCCGTCCGGAGGAAATCTGAACCTTGCTTCAGGTAATCAGGTGACCATCGAAGCAACGCTCACGGATGATAGTGATAACACAATGACTCTGGTTGGTTTTCTGGATATTCTTTAGAGGCTGATCCACATTCGATCAGTCGCAACATCCTTCATCGCAGCATCCGGGCGAGCAGCAACATGCATCATCGGAGTATTCAATTCGTAAATCAGCGTAGTTTCTTTTGATATTTTCTTTCATATTATTCATAGTTCTTAGTTTTTAATGTTTCTACTCTATAGACGAGAAACCGTATGAAGGACGCAAGTCAGGCCTTCTGCATGGTGATGAAGCTCTTTCGCGGACACCCAGGATATTACCATAGGCATCAGCTTGAATTTCACAACAGGACGTGAATAGTTCTTTTAACATCACCCGCGCGCGTTGTACCCGGGATTTTGCTCCTGTGTACGACAATCCCATTTTCAAAGCATAATCTTTCTGTGAGAGACCTTCAATACCGGTCAACAGTAGTGCTTCACGGTATTTCTCGGGTAGTTCGTCAATGAATGGTATAATACATTTTGCCAGATCATTGTTGAGGGATATTTCGTTTTCTGTATCAAGTGAAACTCTTGCCTTCTTCAATTCTTGAACAGCTTTTCTATGATGATCGATGATGCTATTACGTGCGATCTGGTAAACCCAACTCTTTAATTTATCCTGATCATTAAGTGTATGATATTTCCCGTGGATCTTAATCAGGGTGTCTTGGAGAATATCATTGGCCAGATCATAATTCTTTACCCTGTTGAAGATAAATCCCTTTAATTTTGTGTGGAACAGTTTTGTTATTTCGGCAGTACCGTGAGCCATTTTATTCTGTAGACGTGAAGTTCGGAAAAAGACGCAAGGGCTATTAGGGCAAGAAAATGTAAAACAGTATAGAACACCGATTAGTTCCCTAAACGATTAAAATTCTACTTCTCCAAAGGCGCGATCCACCACTTCTGAGAGAGCAGGATGGATATGGGTTGCATTGATCACTCCATACATATTCTGATTGGCTTTCATGGTAACGATCACCTCGTGAATAAGCGTCGACGCTTCTGTACCCATAATGTGACAACCAAGAATGGATTTATCCTCCTTGCTGATATAGACTTTGATAAATCCGTCTTTGTCATTTAGGGCATCGCCCATAGCTGAGTCGATGAATTGGTAACGGCCTTCGGCAAAATCAATTCCTGCCTTGACCAACTCCTGTTTCGTGTGCCCGACTCCTGCTATTTGGGGAGATCCAAATACGGCGTGTGGCATGGCAGTGTAATCTACTGCACGCTTGTGGTCCGGGTTAAGCAGGTTGTTCACAACAAATTGAGCTTCTAAATTTGCGCTATGCTTGAATAAATAGTTACCGACTATGTCTCCTAAAGCCCAAATGTTTGAAGCAGTCGTTTCCATGAATTCATTTGTTTTGATATGGCCATTGTCTTTAACCTCAACTCCTGTCTTCTCAACTTCCAGGACATCGGTGTTTGGGACGCGCCCAATGGCAACCAGGAGTTTGTCGGCAACCAGCTCAACGTTTTCACCTGTACTATTTTTCGCCGTTAACTTAACCCTGCCATTTTCGTTCTGTACTTCTTCAACAGTATGCTCTGTAAATACATGGTATTTTTCGCTATAGATCTTGGTGAACGCCTCCGAGATCTCTTCATCTTCAGCCGGAACGAGTCGTTTGTTGCGTTGGACAATTGTTACATCCGTGCCTAAAGCGCCATAAAAATGACCTAATTCACAGGCGACGTAACCTCCACCCATAATGATCAGGCTTTTTGGTTGTTCTTCTAACCGCAATGCATGACGGCTCGTCATATAATCCACTGTGTCAATTCCTTTTATCGTGGGAACGGTCGCCCTGGTACCTCCGGCGATCACTACTTTTTCGCCAAAGATCTCCTCGCTCCCTACCTGCATCGTTCTGTCTCCAATAAATTTTCCATGCGTTTGGAAAAGGGTAGTATTCTCGTCTTTATTAATGGCATCAAGTATTTCTTCAGAATCCTTATCAACACTTTGAGTCACCCGCGAAATGATCTTCTTCCAATTTACTTCGAAACCCTTTGATTCAATCCCAAAGAATTCTGCGGTTTTTATTGTCTCCGCCACATTGGCACTATGGATGAGCATTTTTGAAGGTATACAACCACGATTCAGACAAGTGCCACCCATTGGGCCCTTCTCTACAATAGCAACTTTCATTCCTTCCTCTGAGGCGGCCCCTGCTACGTCCAGTCCGGAGCCCGAGCCTATAACGATAAGATCAAATTTTTTCATAACGGGATTTTATTAATGAGAACAAGAGGTAAATTTAAGGAATTAGGGTGTGAGATTGGGATTGAGCAAGGGAGAAAACCGCAGAGAAAGTACAGAACTTTGATTACAGATAATCGCTCTGCGAGCTCTGCTTCTTCAACTTTACGACCTCTGTGGTTAAGAGATAAATAGAAAAACACATGGGCGTCGAAAAACATGCCGCATGAAGCATGAACGCATGGTAAAGCATGAGCATGGCTTTTCTCAACCACACCCACACTCAAACCCATTCTCATTCCCATTCTCATTCCCATTCTCATTCCCATTCTCCCACCTTCACTATCAACTTCGATAACCATGGGCAAACCGATTAATGCTACAGTGGGCAAGCATTCTCCCCCAATTTTATTAATTTTGCACCCTGATTTTAATCAATTACAGAAGTAAATAGCCAAATAAAATAAAGAAGTGGAGATAACTAAAGAGAATATTGATGACTTGAATGCCGTAATCAACGTTTCATTGAAAGAAGCAGATTACGGCGAATCAGTGGATAAGAAACTCAAAGAATATAGGCGGGATGTTAAAATGGATGGTTTTCGTAAGGGAAACGTCCCTTTGGGCATGGTTAAGAAAATGTACGGACAGGAAGTACTTTTAGCAGAGGTGAATACCCTCATACAAGAGAATCTCCAAAAGTATATAAAAGATGAAAAGTTAAAGCTCATCGTAGATCCACTGTTAAATCAAGATCTACTTGAGCCCATCAACTTTGATAACCCCGGGGAGATAAAATTCTCTTACGAGATTGGATTATCACCTCAGTTTGAGATCAACTATTCAGGCAAGAAGAGTTTTGAAAAATCCATGATCAGGTTGGATAAGGAGCTCTTGGACAAACATATCAGCAGCTTTAGGGAAAAATATGGTAAGCTGAATCATGCTGATAAGGTTACCGAGAATGGATATTTCGAGGTTACATTCAAAGAATTGAGCGCGGAGAATATTATAGTCGTTGGCGGTATAACGAATACCGCAACTTTTCCATTAAGTGCAGTAAAGAACGAGGCAACGTTAAAACTGATGCTGCCGTTGCAAGAAGGAAATACACTTGATATCAATCTGATGAAAACCTTTGAGCGGGACCTTCCTACCGTTGCCAGCGAATTTTTAAAGATCACGGCTGAGGTTCTTGAAAATACCAACCCAATATTCAGGATGACATTAGACCATAAGTATGAGCTCGAACTGGCTGAGGTAGATCAAAAGTTATTTGACACCGTCTTGGGTCCCGGTGTTGCCAAGGACGAAAAAGATTTTTATGACAAGTACAAGGAAAAGATAAAGTGCTATTATGATGGATTAACGCAACGTCGTTTATTCCGGGCTATTCTGAATGAGATAATCAATAATACAAAGATCACGCTTCCGGATACTTTTTTAAAAAAGTGGTTGGGCAAAAATTCACAGCAGCAATTAACTGCCGAACAGATCGAGGATAATTATTCAGGATACGTTAAAGGCTTGAAGGAACGATTGATCAAAGAGGCTATCATGGATAAAAATGACATCAAGCTAGAGGATGATGAAATTAATGCAAAGGTTGAGAAATACATAGACGATACTTTTGCACAGAATTATCCCGGCCATATAATACCCGAAGATGAAATAAAAAAGTACAAGGAGCATTTGGTCAACGACGGTAATTTTCTCAACGACATGATCGAGAGCGTAGTTGAAGAAAAGATATTGAGTCTGCTCAAATCACGAATCAAGATCACGGAGAAAGAAGTTTCGCTGGATGAATTTGTGGAAGCCGGTAAGCCTAAAAACTAAGTTTACCACCTACTGAAAGTCAAATTAGGTAAATTTAAGTTCAATTTTAGTCTAATTTGGTGAATCAATACAACTTATTTGGTGTTGTTGACATCATAGTAAATACAGAATTATATATCTTTAGCTTTTTAAACCAATAAACAGAATATGAATTATAAGAAAGAATTTATGCAATTCGCCGTGAAAAGCAGGAATTTAAGCTCAATGTACGTTGAGAAGATCATGTATGAGGCACCGCGGAATATCATGCCTTATATTATAGAGGAAAGGCAGCTAAATGTTCAGCAACTGGACGTGTTTTCCAGATTAATGGTGGATGGAATCATCTTCATGGGTGATCCGATCAATGATGTTGTTGCGAATATAATACAGGCACAGTTATTATTCCTGGAGTCTGCCTATGCTTCACGTGACATTCAAATTTATATCAATAGTCCGGGTGGGGCCATTTATGCCGGATTGGGAATTTATGATACCATGCAATATATCACTCCTGATGTTCGTACAATTTGTACCGGTATGGCAGCTTCGATGGCAGCAATTCTTCTATGTGCCGGAACAAAAGGAAAAAGAACAGGCTTAAAACACAGCCGGGTAATGATCCATCAGCCTATGGGAGGTGCTGAAGGACAAGCTTCAGATATTGAGATTACCGCCCGGGAGATCATGAAGATCAAAAACGAACTGTATGAGATCATTTCGAATCATACTGGCCAGAGCATCAAAAAAATTGAGAAAGATGCGGATCGGGATTATTGGATGTTAGCTGGAGAAGCAAAAATATATGGCATGATCGATGAGGTTTTGGAAAAGAGTATCAAAAAGAAGAAAGAGGATGATGCATAATTAAATCTGATTATGAAGAAAAAAGATGTGAAGTGTTCGTTTTGCGGCAAGGGTAAGGATGAGACACTACTCCTTATCGCAGGAATTGAAGGGTATATATGTGATAAATGTGTTGGTCAGACACAGCAGATTCTTCAGAAGGAAATGAGTCCGGGTAAGACGGACGACGATTTGAAGTCGATCAAGGTGTTAAAACCGATTGAGATCAATGATTTCCTTAACGAACATGTGATAGGCCAGGATTTCGCAAAAAAAGTGATCGCCGTAGCCGTTTATAATCACTATAAGCGAATTAATCAGAATATTGATGATGGTGTGGAACTTGAAAAATCCAATATCATCATGTTAGGCGAGACCGGTACCGGGAAAACGCTCATTGCGCGCACGATAGCCAAAATGTTGGAGGTGCCTTTCTGTATCGTAGATGCCACTGTATTTACGGAAGCCGGATATGTGGGCGAGGATGTTGAAAGCATCCTGAGCAGATTATTGCAGGTTGCTGATTATAATGTAGAGTTGGCAGAGAGAGGCATCGTTTATATTGATGAGATTGATAAGATCGCGCGAAAGCTCGACAATCCTTCCATCACAAGGGATGTCTCAGGAGAAGGGGTGCAACAAGCTCTCTTGAAATTACTGGAGGGTTCGGATGTATTGGTACCGCCCCAAGGCGGACGAAAGCACCCTGAACAACAATTAACAAAAATAAATACCAATAATATCTTGTTCATTTGCGGCGGAGCATTTGACGGAATAAATAAAGTGATTGCCAAGCGTTTGCAAACGCAGGTGATCGGTTATGGTGTCCATAAAGAAAAGGATAAGATTGACGAGGAAAATTATTTGCAGTATGTTACGCCACTGGACCTGAAATCGTTTGGATTGATTCCTGAGTTAATTGGCCGCTTACCGGTTATCGCACCGGTAAATCCGCTGAAGAGGGATACGCTTAGAAAAATCCTCACCCTGCCTAAAAACTCCCTTGTAAAACAGTATCAGAAACTATTTAAATACGAAGACATTGTGCTCACATTTGATGAGGAGGTGCTCGACTATATTGTTGAAAAAGCACTCGAATTTAAGTTAGGGGCGCGAGGATTAAGAGCTATCTGTGAAGCGATCATGACCGATGCCATGTTTGAATTACCATCCGAGAGCAGGGTCAAAACGTTAAAAGTTGACTTAGAGTACGCGACCACGAAGCTGAGCAGAATTGATACCACGAAGCTTAAGGTCGCCTGATCCACAACTCCGGTCTCTCAGACTTTTGTTGTCGATTTTTTTGTATTCTTGTAAATCTTATTTCAAATCACTTGCCTTTAAATGTATCCTTTTTGCTATCTGAATGGTGAAATAATTCCTGTCAAGGAAGCGAAGATCGAACTATCTGACTTAGGCCTGCTTCGTGGTTATGGAGTGTTCGACTTCTTTCGTACCTATAACAACAAACCATTTTTACTCGATGACCATCTTGATCGGTTTACGCAGTCGGCAAAGGAAATGCAAATTGAGATCCCCGTTACTGTGGATGAGATAAAAGCGATCATCGATGAGCTGATCTCGAAGAATGAAATTAATGAAGCAGGTTTTAGAATTGTGCTTACCGCAGGATCCCCCGATGATGGATTCTCTGTTTCCACTCCCAATTTCTTCATTTTGGTGGAGCAACTTCATAAATATCCTGATCATGTGTTTGTTGAAGGTGTGAAACTGGCTACCCATGAGCACTTGAGACATCTTTCCCATATAAAGACAACGAATTACATCATACCTATCCTGATGCAAAAGTATGCTGACGAGCAAAATGCTTTTGATATCCTGTATACATTTGAAGGAAATATACTGGAAACTACAAGAAGTAATTTCTTTGTTTTTTATGGTAAGACATTGGTCACACCAAAGGAGAATATCCTGATAGGACGCACCAGGAACTTTATCCTGAAGATGGCAGCCGAACATTTTGAAATTGAGGAAAGACCCATAAGTACAAAAGAGATCAACTCGGTGGATGAGGCTTTTATATCCGGCTCCACAAGAAGAGTTACTCCGGTGGTAGCTATTGATGATGCGACCATCAAGGACGGTAAGGTGGGCACGAATACCCGATTTTTACAGGAATTATTTGAAAAACATGTGAACGAGTTTTAGAACTTGTTAGCTAAGAAATATGGAAATCTCTACTCAATACCTGACGTTTGATACCAAAGGGAGGACGGACATAATCGATATCACCAAAGGTGTTCAGACCATCATTACCGAGTCGGGATTTGTGGAAGGCAAAGCCTCACTATTTGCGGTGGGTTCAACGGGCAGTATAACAACCGTAGAATATGAACCCGGATTGGTAAAGACCGACCTTCCCGATTTTTTTGAGAAGATAGCACCTTATAAATTTGATTATGCGCATCATGGCACATGGGGGGATGATAATGGTGCGTCGCATGTCCGCGCCTCACTCCTTGGCAGTTCGCTCGAGGTACCATTCGTCGACAGCACCCTGATATTGGGAACCTGGCAACAACTTATATTTGTTGACTTCGACACCCAACCCCGATCAAGAAAAGTAGTCGTGCAACTGATGGGTATAAAAAATTAAAAATGAATATTTGTGACTGAAACTTCCTCAAATAAGACAAGAGTAGTTTTCCCCAGTAATTCAACCTTGACATTAGTGGAGGTAAAGGACAAAAAAACCCGACGCGAGTTTTTGAAGGTTCCATTGATCATAAACAAAAATGATCCGAACTGGATCAGGCCTTTGGATGTGGATATTGAAGATGTTTTTGATGCGAAAAAGAATAAAGCACTTCGTAATAGTGAGGCGATCAGGTGGGTACTGAAAGATAAATCTGGAAATCTGATTGGGCGTACGGCTGCATTTATTAATAAAAAAACTGCGGATAGGAATGACCAACCTACCGGGGGAATGGGATTTTTCGATTGTATCAACGATCAGGATGCTGCTTCACTCTTATTTGAAGCATGTCAGCAATGGCTAGAACGAAGAGGCATGGAGGCGATGGACGGCCCGATAAATTTTGGCGAAAGAGACAGATGGTGGGGTGTGTTGGTTGATGGATTCAGCGAACCTAACTATTGTGCGAATTACAATCAACCCTATTATCAAAAATTATTTGAGGAGTACGGTTTTAAAATATATTTCAATCAATATACATATCGAAGAGGAGTTACCGATCCAGTTCCCGAAAAACAACTGGTGAAAGCGGATCGCATAGCAGCTAACCCGGGTTATACCTTTGAACATATTTCACTAAAGAAACTTGATAAATTTGCGGGGGATTTTAGTTCAATATATAACGCTGCCTGGGTAAAGCACGAGAGCGTGGCAGGTATTTCAAAGGAACAAGCATTGGTTATTCTAAAAAAAATGAAACCGATTATAGACGAACAGATCGTTTGGTATGCCTACTATGAGGGTGAGCCTGCTGGTTTCTTTATCATGCTTCCGGAGGTTAACCAGATATTCAAGTATGTAAATGGAAAAATGAACTGGCTGGGTAAAATTAAATTTCTCTGGTACAAATGGAGAGGGGTTTGTAGAAAAATGTTCGGTGTGGTATTTGGAATTGTACCGGACCACCAGGGTAAGGGATTGGAAGTTGCGATTGTGATGGCGGCAGCAGAAGTGATCCAACCACTCAACAGGTATGATATATTGGAGTTGAACTGGATCGGTGATTTTAACCCTAAGATGATGCGTGTGACTGAGTCTATGGGGGTGAAGATCGTTAAGACACACATTACTTACCGGAAATTATTTGATCCCGATGCAATCTTCAAGAGAGCTCCTATGATGGATTGATCCGTATCCGTTACGGTTGATAATTCTATCCTGAAAACCTTTCATCTTAACTCATTTTTTCACATTTTACAAGGAGCAAGAATTTATCATTGTGGCCAAATTGAAAGATGAGATAACGTATGCAGATGTGATCCTCCCGCTTCCCGTTAAAGGCAGGTTTTCCTATGAAGTGCCTGAGAAGCTTATGGAGAATAATCTGGTTGGTAAGCGGGTATTGGTGCAGTTCGGAAAACGGAAACTGTATGCCGGATTGATCAGCAATGTGTATGCTGAAAAACCGCAGGGATATACTGTCAAACCCATCCTTGATATTATTGATACGAAGCCATTGGTGGATGAAAACCTTCTAAGTTTCTGGGAGTGGATCGCAGATTACTATTTATGTGAGATTGGCGAAGTGATGAACGCTGGGCTGCCGGCCAGCTTAAAACTATCGAGTGAAACGAAGGTCCGGCTGAATCCTTTTTTTGAAAATCATGAGTCTGTTGTCTCTACAGAATTATCCAGGAAGCAATCCCTTGTTATCGAATCGATAGGCTATAGGAAGTCTTTGACTATGGCGCAGCTTCAGGATGTCCTTGAGCAAAAGACGATCTATCCTGTAATAAATGAGCTTATCGATCAGGATATATTGGAGATCTCCGAATCTATCAAGGAGTCTTATTCACCCAAAAAAGTAAGTTTCGTTCAGTTGAAACCTGAATTAAAGGATACTACGGTGCTCGAAGAGACTATGGATAGACTGGAGAAAGCTCCGAAACAGTTGGCGTTGTTCATGGCTTGCCTTGAACTGGATATTGAAGAGGAACCGATCAGGAAATCTTATTTATTTGGAAAAGTTGGCAAGGAAGAATCTGCGCTTAAAGGTTTAGTCAAGAACGATGTGGTAGAGATTGTTCAGAAAGAGGTGTCGAGACTAGAACTCGATGAAGAACCCAAGGATTTGAAGTTTGAATTGGCCGATGAACAACAAAAAGCGCTGGAGGAAATCAAAAAACATTTCAAAAATAAAAATGTAGTTCTGCTTCATGGTGTTACCTCATCGGGTAAAACATATATTTACATTCGTCTGATTGAAGAAATATTGAGGAAGAAAGAACAGGTACTGTACCTGCTTCCTGAAATTGCTTTAACCACTCAGATCATTAATAAGCTAAGAGCCTATTTTGGGAATATTGTTGGCGTGTATCATTCAAAATATAACGCAAAGGAAAAAGTAGAGATTTGGAACAAGGTCTTAAAGCAAGAATATAAGATCATCATTGGCGCACGTTCGGCCGTCTTTCTTCCCTTCAG
>JACZTA010000225.1 GCA_022573915.1 Bacteroidota bacterium
CCTCCCCAGCTAGAGATATAAATTTTTCCGTTAGGGCCCAATTCATGTTTATTAAACAATGATTTATAACAGCAACTCCAGAGATCATCAGCTAAATCAACGAGAAAAGAGTCAACACCCGGACTATCCGCTTCCAAATCATATTGGAATAACTTATAAAGGGTGGATGCATAAAAAAAACGATTATTGGGTGAAAATGAACAACCCTTAAATTCATCAACCGGAGGTGGGCTTATGTTTGGTTGTTTCCATGTTTTCCATATATCTAGTTCTCCTGTGCATCTGTCAAATTTATAAACTTCGATCTCTCCAAGACTAAATATACGTGCAAAAAGACTCCCATCTTTGGAAAATGCCATTTGGTTTTGAAAATTAGTATTTACACTTGTGTGTAATCCGATCTTTTGATAGAAAGGACCCTTCATGCTATCCTTAGTAATTAAAAACTTCACAAATGAATCTGAATTAAACTGGTGTAATAAAAGCCACCAATCCTGACCATTGCCATGCTTAATAGCTCGAATTCCTACACTGAAAAAAATGTCATTTGAGAGTGTGACTCTCTTTTCAATCACTGCCCCCAAACCATCATTTTTACTCATATCAACGATACTATAATATAATGAATCAGAACTACCATTTGACGGTGGATCAGGTAAGCTAAATATTAAATATGATTCAGGATTTTGTGCAGCTGGAACTATTAGAACACTATTCATCCCATTGTAAGGTTTATTTATATTAATCTTATCCCCATTTTGCATTAACTTATGTGCAGCATTAAATATATTTTGGGCATCGGAATAAAAAAGCAATTTTCCATCTTTATCAGCAATAGACGCGCGATTACTCGGGTTGAAGAATACAATATTTCTCGCCTTGTCTATAACGACGGTATCTGCATTAAAGTTAAGTATCGCAACACAGCAGGGAACCGCTGGATAAGGTGAATAACCTATAACCCAAATATTGCCTTCACCTTGTGCAAAAGAGTAGTTTATAAGGAAACTAGAGGCTAGAAGAATTGATAATACTTTCTTAAATGAACTCACCTATTGAAAGGATTTTATTCTAATATAACGATTTTATCGCTAAACAAGATCCTATCATCCAAGCTTATTATGCAGATATAGAAACCAGATGAGAGTCCCCCCTTCTCCGTAGGATTCTCGTTACAGACGGATATGAAAATAATTTTTATCTACCACTTTAATACATGAAGGTCACACCAGAGGTGTCACTACGTTTGCACCCTCCTCAATAACTCCCTCAACTGCTTCAATGCCTTATCTGAAGAATCCATCTGATGCAGGTGCAGCTCGATCCGGACACCTTCTGTGAGCGGTTCCACCCGCATCCAGGATCTTTTTCTGTTGTCCATTTTGCGTGGCCTGAGTTTATTCGCTTTAGCGACTCCATTCTGCTCAACGATACTCTAAAAAACCATACTAAGCCACGCTTACAATAACCGCGAACTCAGTTGTTTATCAATAAAATCAAAAACTTATTCGCGAATAAGTTTAGTGTAATTTTTTTATCGTTGATTCTCAACGATTTAGGTGAGAAAATTAATTTTTATAGTACTATGTATTGCATAATACTATTTAATATTCATATCTTTGCATTGTCAGTTAACTGGTAACGCATATAAGTGAATTAATAAAAAACCTAATTATGAAAACTTTAAAAATTGGGATCCTGTCGTTGATGATCATATTTGGATTTTCGAATATGAGTCAAGCCGGCCCAAAGAAAGACAAGAAGTCGTTGTATGAAAACATTAGTGTGCAAATAGACAAACTTTTCAAGGATGTCCACTATATGATTTATGAAATGGGAGGTGTTGTCTATGTGAAATTTCTAATACACCCGGGAGGTGACGTTGAAGTGCTGGAGGCAAAAGCATCAAACGATATTGTGAAAACCTTTGTAATAAAGACCTTGGAGGGATTCAATATAGAGACCAAAGACAATACAAAAGAACATGTATTTACCGTGAAGCTCAACTTCAATGTTTACGACTAAGTAAAAAGTAACCAGATGAATTTAGAAAACACAAAGGTCCAAATGAAGAAAGGGATATTGGAGTTTTGTATCCTCACCGTGATTTCAAGAGGTGAAGTATATGCTTCCGATATCCTGGAAACGCTCAAGGATGCAAAGATGATCATTGTGGAGGGTACACTCTACCCTCTTTTGACAAGATTAAAAAACAGTGGTCTTTCGAGCTATAATTGGGTTGAGTCAACCTCCGGACCACCTCGCAAATACTACAAGCTCACTCCCGCCGGAGAGCTGTTCCTTAGGGAGCTCGATAAACAGTGGAAAGAACTACTGTTTGCTGTAGATATTACTATCAAACAAAGAAATCAAAAAACTAAAAAAGCTACCGAATCATGAATAAAACAGTCAACATAAACATAGGAGGTGTTGTCTTTCACATCGAAGAGGATGCCTATGAAAAACTAAGTCGCTATCTGGAGAACATCAAAGTTCATTTCCGAGGTAGTGAAGGGTTTGAAGAGATTATTTCGGATATCGAAGCCCGCATAGCCGAAATGTTTCAAGCCAAATTAAAGACCGACAAACAGGTTATCCTGATGAATGATGTAGAAGAAATCAAAGAGGCAATGGGTATGCCGGAGGATTTTGGTGGTGATATCGAGGAAGAGCAACCTCGGCAGGATTCATCCCAATCCCAGAGAACAAGAAGGAAAGGCAGAATATTCAGAAATGCTGATGAAAGAGTGTTTGGTGGTGTTTGTTCAGGGATAGGAGCTTACCTCGATGTAGATCCTATTTGGATACGCCTGGCATTTGTTTTGGGTTTCTTCTTCTTTGGAACAGGGGTCCTGTTATATATCATTCTGTGGATCATTATACCACCTGCCCGTTCTACGGCTGAAAAAATTGAAATGAAAGGTGAGAAAGTTAATGTCTCCAGCATCGAAAAGACTTTGAAAGAAGAGTTCGATAATTTAAAACAGAGATTTGACGATTTCACAGGTAGTAAAGCAGGAACAGGACGTAGGGAAAGAAGATCGGCGGCAGGAGCATTTGTCGACAGGATAGTTGATTTAGTCATATCTCTCATAAAAATAGCCTTTAGAGTATTTGGAAAATTACTCGGTGTAATATTACTAGTAATCTCTGTATTAGGATTGATCTTTTTAGTAGGTGGTATGCTAGGTTTGTTTACCGCCGATATTTTCATTTTTCCGATGGCTCCTTTTCTCTTTGGATCGAGCCTCCATTCAGTTCTCGCCTTTATAGGTGCATTACTGTTGTTTGGCATACCAATAATTGTCTTTATGTACAAAGGCATCCAATTCCTCTTTAAGTTCAAAATAAAAACTCCTTTCATCGGTATTGGTGCCTTGAGTTTATGGATATTGGGTTGGGTATTATCCGGAATTCTTGTTGTGCATATGGTACAGGATTTCTCTCATAGAGCACAATTCTCGGAACACTACGAAGATTTTACATTGGATGCAGATATGCTGTACCTCGACATATTGCCTGATGGTGTGGAAGATGCCGGGGTTATCATCAGGATAGAAAATGAAAGCATCAAGACCCTTGATGATCATTTTGCCTTCAGCTTCGTGACCATGGATATCGTGAAAACAGATGCAGAAGATTTTAAACTTCAGATCTTTAAATCGGCTCGCGGACACTCAGGTAAAGACGCTTATCACAGAGCCAAATCAATTCAGTATAATATTGAAAGTCAGGATTCGTCAATTAATTTTTCATCCTATTATTCTATTGATAAAGAAGATTTATGGAGAAATCAAAGAGTCAAAGTGTTATTGAAGGTGCCGGTAGGTAAAGCTATTTACATGAGTCACGATATGCGTGAGATAATTTATGGAATTGGCAATGTGACTAATACTTTTGACGGAGACATGGTTGGACATACGTGGATGATGAAGGAAAAAGGGTTGACTTGTCTGGATTGCGAAGACGAAACAATAGAAGCTCCGGAACCAAGTACAGAATATGAAGGAAAAGAAACGAGACTTTATTATTTAGATAAATTCATATCTGTTCAAGTAGCTCATAACCTCAAAGAAAGACTTCTGGAAGGTGAGAAGTATCGAATTCTGTCAAAAGGAAGGAGTGATGGGGATTGGGAATCAGAATGGGTGTGGGATTAAAATAAGTTAAGGATTATCTCATAATTTTGATAAGGATATCAACTGAAGAATAATTTGCTTCATAGAATGACTTGCATGAAGCATGAGAAAGCATGCGTTTCATTAGTGCAAGGATCTGTTGAATACCTGGCGATGTGCAACCACGGCCGGATGTTGACCACCCAATAACTGAAACACAGCTACAATCGCTTTTCGCGCCCCTTCCCCATCGTACTTGCGATTCTTAGTAATTACCTCTATGAATGTGGCTATCGCACCGTCAAAATCTCTTTCCTTCAATTTTTCAATAGCTTTCAGATACAGTGGTTTAACCGGATCGGCGGCTAAGGATATGGGACTCGCATGCACACCTAATAATCTGCTAATGGTTCGAATACTTGCAGCCTTGAGATACAGCACGTCCCCGTCATAGATCTCAAACACCAGTTCCAGGGCATATACCGGATGTGTGAACAACACTGTTTCTGCGAGTAAAACCTTCACATCCAGATTTTCCGGTTCCTCAGCCAAGATATTTTCGAGCAATTCCTGAGCTTCTATATGGTCACCCCGCTTATGAAGATCCAATGCTTCTGAATACTTCGGATTAGAATAACGTGGAATCCGTCTATCCAACCATTTTACAATTTCTTTCTCCGGCATAGCGCCGTAAAAACTATCCACCGCTTTACCATTAATAAACATGATTATGTTGGGTATACCCTTTACCCCATAACCAGCCGATAAAGCAGGATGTTTGTCGGTATCTATTTTAACCAGCTCCCATTTACCATCGGATTCTTTGTACAGCTTGTCTAGTATTGGTCCAATAACCAGACAAGGAGCGCACCAGGTGGCCCAAAAATCGACTACTACGGGCAAATCATTACTCCGCTTGATCACGTCCTGATCAAAACGTTCTACATCATTCATTTTTCTGTTTTCCTGCAACTTATCCATTCTATTCGTTTATGCAAAAGAATCAACCTGAAACGACTTGCCAAAGTTCCGTCTTATAGTATTTTAAATCTCGGGCACAAATGTGGATAACTAAGAATAAATTTGAGCCAAATACAGTAATATGAACACATGTTATATGTTAATAAATACCTATAAATATTAATTCCAAGTTCTATAATCAATAGTATATTCGAGGCGTTCTAAATCATTTCTAAAACAAAGGAGGTTTTTATGAATATCACAAAATTACTTTTAGCAACTCTTGCTTCGATGGTTGTCATGTTGGGACTTGGTTACCTCTGGCATGAGGTGATCATGATGGATCAATATGCTGAGTGGAGTCACGCGCCTGAAGGATGGACTACGAACATAAAGTATGTTGCCATTGGTTATTTAATGCTGGCCGGTTTAATGTCCTATGTATATCCCTATGGCTATAAAGGAGGCTCTAAAATTATGGAAGGATTCAAATTCGGGGCAATCATGGGAATGATATGGGTACTTCCTCACGCTTTGATCGAGGTTGGCTCAGAATATGCTCCACGCATGGCCGTTGTTTACGAGGCTTGGCATATTCTGGAACAGGGAATTGGCGGTATGATCATAGGGCTTATTTACGGTAAAAGTACTTCGTAGGTAGAATACAAGATAACTACTCACCCGCGTACATATTGCTTTAACCCGGTCACCACGTCACGCGACATGGCCGGTTTTTTATGCTTCTGATTCGATCAATTCATCGGTGATGGTCATGTTGTGATAAACTGCATTGACATCGTCGTCATCTTCCAGTACATCAACAAGGCCTAAAACTTTTTTACCCACTTCCAGAGCCTTATCCGTTGTTATTTTAGGGATATGCTGTAGTGATGCATTCTCCGGTGTAATGTTCATTTTTTCCAACTGTTTCATCATATTACCAAAATCGTCTTTTTCGGTGGTAATTATCAGATAACCATCGTGATTGTCTACATCCTCTGCACCTGCATCGATCACTTCCAGCGTGAAATCATCCTCATCCAATCCTTCAGCAGGAATTAAGAAAACACCCTTATGATCGAATATATA
>JACZTA010000226.1 GCA_022573915.1 Bacteroidota bacterium
GGGTCGTGGTGGTGGAAGACCTGATATCTACCGGCTCCAGTAGTTTGAAGGTTGTGGAGACATTACGAGAAACCGGCTGCGAGGTATTAGGATTGGTGGCGATATTCTCTTACGGATTTGATGTCTCGAAGAATAATTTTGAAACAGCGAATTGCAAATACACCACCCTGTCAGATTATTCGGCGTTGATGAACACCATTCAAAAAGAAGAATTATTTTCAGAGGAGGATCTAAAAATATTAGCAGCGTGGTCCGAAGATCCCGAAAATTGGATGGTGAAAGAAATCGATTAGTCCCTTACCAATTTCTCAATAAAAATCTTCTCACCCGCCTTTACCTGCACCAGGTATATTCCCCTTGGTAAATCGGAGAGATCAAATTCATCCAGATCATTATTATGAAGATCGGTTAGATGATGTTTACGAACCAGTTCACCTAATATATTGTACAATTCTATTTCCACTTCGGATTCACCAAGATTAATCAAGCGGATACTCAATTGATTTGTAACGGGATTGGGAGAAATTATAACCTGCGGATCACCTATGGGGTCGCCTATTTCGAGGTGGGTCATATCAAGCATCACCGTTTTCGAGTCATAACAAACAAAAGAATCCTCTGCCACCGTTAACATAACATTATAGATGCCACCATACAGGAAATAATGCGTCACATTTTGAATCGTGGATTTGCTGCCATCATCAAAATCCCATGCCCAATCCACCGCATCAGTACTCATATCGGTAAAGCTCACCACAGGGCCGCTAACAATATAACTGAAATTTGCTTTTGGAGAAGCGTGTACAACCACAGTTTGCGTATCAGATTCGTAACAGGTATCATTAAAAGTGTATATTATTTGGTGTGTTCCCGACCCGGCCGCAACAGAGTTAAAAATTGAATCGGTAATCCCGAGACCTTGAAACGTGCCACCGGATGGATCACCATGAAGAATGATGTCAGCCGAATCCATACAAATGACAGGCGGTAGATTCACAAATTTTGCAAAAAAGAAATTCCAGGATATATCATCTACATATTGGTCACCGAATGCACGCATGGCTATCCCTCCGGGCTTCAAACCGGATATAGTGGTGGAAATCGTGTTAAGTATGGTCTTTCCGTCCGAATCATATAGAGTGCACTCAATCTTTTCTGTAGTGACCCAATCAACTTCCATTTTCATCCATTTGTTCAATGTAACTGAATGAGGTTTCGTAATCAGATTCGTGTAATTCCAGTTTTGATTCCTCATGATAATCAATTCAGAGGTATTAGAAGCAAGAACGAAGGAATGACAACCACCTGAGCTGGATCCAAAACCAAAATAATACCTGCCAGTTCCGGTCATATAAACCCAAGACGTCAATTTATCGCCAGGGTTTCCAATGGTGATATCAGTTCTGTACACCCAACCCGGATCTAAAACACTCTTATTCCCTGTGTGAGCCTGAAGACTACTAATGGTTCCTCCAAAAAGATTCCAGGGAGTGAAAGGCCAGGGTGAAGAACTTTCAAAATCCTCCAAAATTCCACATTGAGATATAGCCCTGGTGGAAAATAAAATCAACACGGTAAATAATAGGATGAATAACAGGTTTTTAGTGAGGGACATAGATATGAGGATTTAATTACGTGCGTAATACTTCTCCTGTTCGGTAATTTACTACGAATTAAAGGAATTCGAAAATTCGTTTTATCCTGCTAGACTTTCCCCTTCTTACCTGCAAGCAGGTACAATACAGCCATTCGAATCGCAACTCCATTTTCTACCTGACGCAAAATGATGGATTGATCAGAATCAGCTACTTCAGAGGTGATCTCGATCCCCCTGTTGATCGGACCCGGATGCATGATCGTGATCTTCTTATCCAAGGAATCAAGAAGAGGCTTGTTCACTCCGTAAAACAACATATACTCCCGGACGGATGGAAAAAATTTGGTTTCCTGCCTTTCCAATTGAATTCTCAGGATATTTGCCACATCGCACCACGCCAGAGCCTTCTTAAGGTTAAATTCTACTTTCACGCCTAAGGTTTCAATATACTTAGGCATCAGGGTGGGAGGCCCGCAGAGCATCACCTCCGCACCCAATTTTTGCAAACAGAATATATTGGATAGTGCTACCCGCGAATGCATGATGTCACCTACGATGATGACTTTCTTTCCCTCTACTTTCTTAAGTTCTTCACGAATCGAGTAAGCATCCAGTAAACCTTGTGTAGGGTGCTCGTGAGTACCATCTCCCCCATTAATTATATTGGCATTAACATGTTTGGATAAAAAGAGAGCAGCACCGGGGCTGGGATGACGCATCACTATCATATCCACTTTCATGGCCAATATATTATTAACCGTATCTATTAAAGTCTCTCCTTTCGCGACTGAAGAAGAGGAGGCTGAAAAGTTTACGACGTCAGCCGAAAGTCTTTTCTCAGCCAGTTCAAAAGATATTCTGGTCCTGGTTGAATCTTCAAAAAATAAATTAGCGATTGTTACATCCCGGAGTGATGGGACTCTCTTGATGGGCCTTGCAAGAATCTTCTTAAAATTGTCAGCAGTGTCGAAGATCAAATTAATGTCCTCTACGGTAAGATATTTGATCCCTAATAAATGCTCAACGCTAAGCTGGCTCATTATACATTCTGTTTCGCATTGAATAATACCACCTTATCTTCTCCTTCTTCTTCCATCCACCCAACTGAAACCCGTTCAGATTTCACGGAATCAACTGTTTTTCCGACATATTCAGGCTGAATTGGCAATTGCCTGCTAAATCTTCTGTCTATCAGCACAAGAAGCTCCACCTTTTTTGGCCGCCCGAAATCGAGCAGCGCATCCAAAGCGGCCCTCACCGTACGCCCGGTATATAGTACATCATCGATCAATACAATTTTTTTCCCCTCCACAAGGAAGTCCATGTCCATCACGTTTGCAGAGATCGGCTTTTCGCCACGACGAAAGTCGTCCCGGTAAAAAGCAACGTCGAGCTTACCGTGCAGAATAGAAGCACCTTTGATAATCGTCTTAAGCCGCGAATGCAGGCGTTCACTGAGATAAATACCTCTGGGTTGGATGCCGATAAGGGCGGAATTGGAAAAATCATCGTGATTCTCGATCAACTGGTGACATAATCTATCAATTGTTAAGGCAAACTGTGTGCTGTCGAGAATGATCCGCGGAGGCATACGAATTTAATTTGCAAAGATAGATATTTTTTGGATTATCGGAATTTGAACACCTCATCCCTCTCCGTAGCGTGCCGCTACGGAGTAATATAACATGTACTTTTAGTCATAATGTGGTAGCTACAAGCTACTACGGAGTAATATGAAATGATGAGTTAAAGGTGGTAGCTACAAGCTACCCTCTTTGCTTTCCGTAGCGAAACGCTACGGAAAGAGGGATTATATCTTTTGAATTATTAAGTTTTTTTTAAACTCTTCCTTTACCATAATTAATAAAATGAAGACCACTAGCATTATAATTATTACTATAATTTCAAAAATATCTTTGAAGACTAAATAAGAGATTGGTAAGTAAAGAAAAAATCCAATTATTGATGAGATGAATATTTTAGATGGATATTTTCTTTTATTTATGTAACCATCTACTAAGAAAGTAAAAAGAATAATTAAACAATTGACTATCAAAAAAAGTCTTGCTGCTGTATGTTCGAACGTACCTACAAGAATGAAAAATGTAGCCAATAACAGTCCGATTATAGAAAAGAAATAAATAATAGCAGAGGCTTTCTTAAGTTTTATTATTTTAAATATAAGTACTGCACCCCCTAAAATTGGAAATATATAGGACATTGTAACTAACATGTCAATAGCTTCTGAAGTACCGGGAATTGCAAATGCCAATTTGGAAAACACCAAACACGGAATTATTAAAAGCATTCTATCTTTTAATTTTAACCTTTTCATTTATTAGTAATAGTAAAAATTTATAAACAAGAAATTTACTAATCAGAATCCGCAACTGTATCACCCCGCAGTCTCCGTAGCGTTTCGTTACGGAGCAAGATGACCCTCCTTCGTCACCAAGGATTTCATGACTTCGATGGTCGCAGAGTTAACGTTTAGCTAACACCTACTAAATCTAGCTAAAATACCACCACGATGAACAATATCTTCGAATTATGGCAGAAGGCTATCAGATTCGGGATCAGGAAGGAATTTATTTTCTAACATTTCAGATCGTAAATTGGGTAGATATATTTACACGAAAAGAATGTAGAGATGTGATCATTGAAAGCATGATCTACTGCCAACGACATAAACAGCTGATCATTTACGCATATGTGATCATGTCCAATCATGTTCATGTAATTATATCTAGTGAATCCGCTAAATTAAGCGACACCGATCGTGACTTTAAAACGCATACCAGCAAAAAACTGATAAAGACAATCTACGAGATTTCAGAGAGCAGGCGAGATTGGATGTTGGATATCTTTAAGTTCCGGGCCAGACAACACAAAAGAAATCAGATGTATCAAGTGTGGACTCATGATAATCATCCTGTTGAATTGACCAATAACATAATGATGGAACAAAGGCTTGATTATATTCATAATAATCCCGTCAAAGCAGCAATCGTAAGCGAACCTGAATATTATTTATACAGTAGCGCAATTGATTACACCGGTGAAATAGGGTTGATTGATATTACTCATTTGGAATGAAGCGTGAGTTAGAGGCGGTAGCTATAAGCTACTCTCCGTAGCGTCTCGCAACGGAGTACTATGAAATAATATATAAGTGGTAGCTACAAACTACCCTTGTTGCCATCCGTAGCGAAACACTACGGAGAGGGAAGGGATGAAAGAGCGCTTCAGAATTTATTCAGGGTAGACTTTATCCCTGCCAGGTATCCTGAACCAAAGAGATTCACATGAACTAATAAAGGATATAAATTATAAACCGGAGCACGTTCGGCAAAATTATTTTCCAACGGAAATCCGGCCTCATAGGAATCGTAAAACTGTTTTTCGTACCCGCCAAATAATTGAGTGAATGAAATTTCAATCTCCCTGTTTCCATAGTATACGGCCGGATCGATGAGGCATGCTTGCCCCTTTTCGTCAACCATATAGTTGCCTGACCAAAGATCACCATGCAGCAAGGAAGGTTTTGCCTTAGGAAATATCTCAGGAAGTTTTTTGTAAAGATTATTGAACTTCTTTATTAATGAGCGGTCCACCGCAGAATCATTGACTGCGATCTCGATTTGCTTTTCCAATCTCTCTACAATAAAAAATTCTATCCAATCCTCATGAAAAGTATTTGACTGGGGCAGCGAACCAATGTAGTTATTATGATCCAACCCAAACTGTTCTCCTTGATGCTCATGCAGGCGCGCAAGCGAGGAACCGAATTCTTCCCAAAAACCGGTAGCCTTGTCACTTGATTCAATATGTTCTAATATGATGAACGATTCAGTTTTAGACTCACCAATTACAATTACTGACGGAATCCTTAACTCTCCCGCTTCTGAAAGCAAACCCAATCCCCTCGCTTCCATTTCAAACATTTTGGGAAACTTAGACTTATCATTCCATTTCAAGAAGAATACACCTTGGTTCGTATCGAGTTTACCTGAACTATTGATACAACCCCCAGTAGTGGGAGAGAAACCATTTACCTGGATCGATATTGATAGTTTTTCAGATAAAACATGTTCACAGCGCAGTTTGAGATCCTCCGGAAGCATTACGCCAAAAACCCGGTCAGTTAATGGTGAAACTATAAGGCAACCTATACTGGAGATTATCCATATCAAGTAAATACTGAATCTGTTGATAGTATTTATAAGTACCCTTGAGTTCGTCCCGGATCAGATTTTTTTTCATTTGCACCATAAAACCCTGAAGCAACTCCTGCATCTTATCTTTTTTTTGCTCAGGATAATCCTTGATTCGATACTTTTCAAGATTTGCTGCTTCTGCTGCAAGAGCGATCGCATCGTCGATACCACCAATAACGTCAACCAATCCTATCTCCTTGGCTTGTAAACCGGTCCAAACCCTGCCCTGTGCGATTTTATGTATGCTCGCCGTATCCGTATCCCTGCCTATCTTGGCCTGTCTGCTCATGGGCTTACCAATGTCCTAAGTGAGGTCCTTCGCC